>JBHALY010000278.1:0-6848 GCA_041827905.1 Neisseria dentiae | reverse complement strand
CGGGCTTTTGACGGCCTTTGCGTACCAATTGGTTGATAGTTGGCATATTTTCTCGTCCTGTTGAGTGAAATACTTGCCGGCACCATGCCGACAAGAGCGGAATTATAGTTTCGGTGCAAACACTTAGTCAAGCCGTGGGCTGAAAAAAGTGTTTTGCGTGCGGTATTTGGCGTGGTTTTGCCCACAGTTTGAAGCCGTCTGAAAACGTTTCAGACGGCCTTCCGTATTTATTTCTGAAACCTTACTTACGCGGCGGCGCGGCGGTGGTAGTGCCGCAGGGCATGTTCTTTGCGGCGGCCGCTGCTGAAGGCGGACACACGCTTGAGGTAGCCGATAACGCGGGTGCCGTGGTCGATATGGCGCGAACCGCAGACGCTGCATTCGTGCAGGGTGCGTTTGTCGATATGGCCGCAGTCGTTGCAGATGGTGATACGCACATTAACGCAGAAGTAGTTGCAGCCGGTTTGGGCGGCGATGTCGAGCAGCGAGCGGTAGCCGGCCTGCGGCAGGGCTTCGTCCAGATTCAGATGCAGGGCGGAACCGCCGTCGAGCCATTCGGTGAGTTCGCGGCCGTGCAGCAAAAATTTGTCGAGCGCGTTGGTGCTTTCGTCTTCCACGATATAGAAATAAGAATTGTAGCAGTCGCGCGAAACCTTATAGCCGTCGGCCTTGTCCCATTTGGCGTTTTTCACGCCGAGGTTTTCGGCAGGCACGAATTCGGTGTTGAACTTCACGCCGTAGTGTTTGGATGCGGCTTGGTTGGCCTGATAAATGGTTTTCAGACGGCCTTGTACGAAGTTGACGTAGTCTTCGTTATACCCCACGCTAATCCCGCGCGATTCGGCGGCTTCGGCCATGCCGTTGATGCCGATGGTGAGAAACTGTTTGTCGAGCGTGATAAAACCTGCGTCGTACACGGGCAGCATACCGGCGGCCTGATATTCTTCCATCAGCTTGCGGTAGGCGTATTGGTAGCGGTGGATTTTGCCCACCTCTTCCGCCAAATCGCGCCCGTCTTGCTCCAAGCGGTTCATATTGAGGGTAATCACGTTAATCGAACCGGTGGCCACGCCGCCCGCGCCGAGGGTGTAGGAAAAGGTATGGTCTTCGATTTGGTTGCGCAGGCGGCAGCATGAGGCGAGCGAATCAGGGTTGTCGGAAAGGTAAACGAAAAACGAATTGCCTTCGGCCAGCTCCTGCGCCATTTGGCCGGCGAATTTGGTGTCTTTACACTTGCCGTTATCGGTGAGCATGGCGGCGGTTACCACGGGGAAGGTCAGCACGGCTTTGCTGCGTTCCCGATTAAACCATTTCAGGAAAAACAATTGCAAAGCGGCCACGCTTTCCCAATCGGGTTTGCTGAAATCGGGGAATACAAAATCGGCGAACATGGCTTCGAAATAATGGCGGTCGTACACCGAAATATTCCAAAACACGCTCTGATAACCGCGCGCGGCGGCGGGCTGGTTGATGCTGTACACCACCTGCTGCATATGGTTGGCTATTTCCGCCGCATGGGTTTGCAGATAATCGCTGCCGTAGTCTTTGCGGGCGAAATAGTCGAAATAAGTTAAAAATTCCACCGTCGCCACCGCACCGGCGAATTGCGCGCTGATGGCAAACACCAGATTGATAAACGAGCCGCAAAACGATGCCAGATGCTTGGGCGCTTTCGATTCGCCGCCGAGCTTGGCCAAGCCGTCGAGCAAAAACGGATACAGCGTAACCGACACGCAATAGGGCTTGAGGCTGGTTTCGTCGTGCACATAAATCTCGTGCGCCTCGATTTGGCGGATATATTCATCGGCATCGGCCTTGCCGAAGATTTCTTCGATTTTGCGGGAAACCTGAGCGCGGTTGACCTGCACGAAAAAATCCTTCATCAGCTCGGCTTCCATCGTGGCGATGTTTTTCTGGGTAACGTTGGCATTAGCGTCCATATTCGAACCGTCGGCCGCGTTTTGCGCCGAAATATAACTGTTCATAAACGCCAGCTTGCCGTTCAGCTGCTCGGGGGTGAGCCGTATCATGCGTTTGCTCCTCTGAATAAGTGGGTTAGGTTTTCACCCGAATGAATACGGATAAAGCGTTGGTTGGTGGCCGCACTGTCCAATCCGCCCAACTCCGGCCGCCAGCGGCCGGTTTTCAAAAACGTGAGATAAGGCAGCAGGCCGTCTGAAAGCTCTTCGCGCTCCAAACCGGTGTATAAGCAGCTTTTCAAACCCGCCTCCTGCACCACTTCCAACATGCGGCGCAGCGCGTCGGGCAACCATTCGCCGCCCATAAACAGCACGCAGGTAATCAACCCGCGATAGCGTTTCAGACGGCCTTTCAAATAATCTTCGGTCAGCTCCGAACCGGCTGCCGCACGCCAAGCATCTGCACTGTGGCAGCCTTCGCAGCGCAACGGGCAGCCCGAACACAAAAACGCCAATGACACCTCGCCCGGCACTTCCTGCCACACGATTTGCTCGGCGGTGAATCTAAGCGTTTGCCCATCCATTTAAAACACCATATATAGTATTAAAAAAATATAAAACCACTAGATATGGTATTTTATAGATTTTCAGGCGGCCTTTATTGAGATGAATCAAATTACACCGTGCAACATGGCAAAAAGTAAACAGGCCGAGACCTTTGCAAAATTCATTTAGGCCGTCTGAAATATTCAACCATCGTCATTCCCGCGTAGGCGGGAATCCAGTCGTTTTTCATAAACTATTGAAATAAAATACTTAATGGTTTAAAGGCTGGATTCCCGCCTACGCGGGAATGACGAGGCACAAACCTTTTCAGGGTTGAATTGGTTTTTTTTGCAAAGGTCTCAGGTGTGGGAAAAGGTCGGGTTGTTTACACTTTTTATGCTAAACGACTTTTATTTTTTGCTGGAATGATGGTTTCGTGATTTTTGAGTATTCTCAAGAACGATGCGGCTTCGCCGTGCCTTTCGGCATTCTTGACAACCCTCAAAAATCCCAAAATGGGTCTGCATGCAAAAAACGGAAAGTGTAAACAACGCTGGAATTTCCTACACCTGAAACCTTGCAAACCGCAGCCCCGCAAACCGCCCTGCCCCAATTTTTGCAAAACATGGCATAATCGTTTGAACAACAACACAAAACCTGCAAAGGAAGAAACCGCCATGGAACGTTTCGATTTCAACTACGCCCCTTTCAATTATTTGAGCAACCCCGAGCGGGTGATGCTGCAAAAAGCGGTGGACATCGCCTTCTTTCACAACGGCGAAAGCATTATCCGCCCCGAAGAGCCGATTGAGTTTCTTTATGTGGTGATGAAGGGGCTTGTAAAGGAAATCGGTGCCGACGGCGACGTAGTGTCGCTCTACCACCCGCGCGACACGTTTGAGGCGCGCGGGCTGATTGAGGGGGTGAGCCACCATCAGTTTGTGGTGGAGGAAGAAGCGCTGGTTTACACCATTCCCAAAGACGTGGTTTTGAAGATTATCGAAAGCAACCCGCGTTTCGGCGCGTATTGTTATGCCAGCGTGGCCGATAAGTTTGCCAGCCTTTCCAACAGCAAAAACGAGAGTGAGTTTGAGAGCCTGTTTACCGCCAAAGTGCGCGATGCCTACCGCGACAACCCCACCTGGCTCGAAGGCGGCGATTCTGTTTTGCGTGCGGCGGAGGTGTTGAAAGAGCGTAAAACCAAATCGGCGCTGGTGCGGCACGAAGGCAAAATCGGGGTGTTTACTGAATCGGCGTTCCGCGACATTGTGATTGCGGGCGCACTCTCAAGCGATGCCATACACAACTGGGCGGCGTTCAACCTGATTTCCATCGATATCGACGATTTCGTGTTTAACGCGCTGTTGCGCATGACCACGTTTAAAATCCAGCGCGTGGTGGTTACGGAAAACGGCCAACCCATCGGCACGCTCGAGCAGATAGACGTTTTGGCCTATTTTTCGAACCACAGCCATTTGGTCGCCCAGCGTTTGGAGCGTGCCAAAACCATAGACGAATTGGTGGATATTGCCGGCCAGATGACCGATTCCATCCGCCTGCTGCGCAACAACGGCGTGCGTGCGCCGCAACTGGCGCAGCTGATGCAGGTGCTCAACAGCAGCCTGTTTGAAAAAGCCTGGCGCATTCTTGCGCCTGCCGATTTATACGACAACTCCTGCCTGATTGTGATGGGTTCGGAAGGGCGCGGCGAGCAGATTCTGAAAACCGACCAAGACAACGCGCTGATTCTGCGCGAAAGCGTCAACCCCGAAGAAGCCGCCGAAGTGGCGGAGCAGTTTTCGGCCACGCTGGCGCGCTTGGGCTATCCGCCCTGCCCCGGCAAAATTATGGTAAACAACCCCGCGTGGCGCAAAACCCTGCCCGAATTCAAAAAAATGGTGAGCGGCTGGTGCCACGCACCCGACGGCGAGGCGATGATGAATCTGGCGATTTTTATCGACGCCAAAGCGGTGGCGGGTGATGTTGCCATGCTGGCCGAAGTGAAGGAACACCTGCAAAAACGCATGATCAACGACGCCGGCATGCTGATGGCGTTTGCCCGCGCCGTGGATCAGTTTGAAAGCCAGAGCAAGGGCTTTTTCTCGCAGCTGCTTAACCGCGGCGGCAGCGAAAAAATGGATATCAAAAAAATGGGGCAGTTTCCCGTGGTGCACGGCATCCGCGCCTTAAGTTTGGAAGCGCGCATCGAAGAAACCAACACCTTCGAGCGCATCCGCCATCTGGTGCAGCTCAACGTTATCGACGAAGCGCTCGGGCAGGATGTGGCCGAAGCCCTGAGCTATATTATGGATTTGCGCTTCAGCGCCAACCTGCATATTCTCGAAAGCGGCTCGGGCACGCCGAACCAGGTGGATTTCGCCAACCTTTCCACGCTGGAGCGCGACCTGCTCAAAGACGCCCTGCAAGTGGTGAAACGCTTTAAAAACGTGATCCGCCACCATTTCCACATCACTTCGTAAGCGGGAGGCGAGCCATGTTTGAACGTTTTTTACGCAACCGCGAACGCAAAAAACTCACCGATCCGCATTATGATTTTCTGTTTGAAGAACAACCCGGCGAATGGGTGAGTTTCGACTGCGAAACCACCAGCCTCGATGTGAAAGAAGCCGAAATTTTATCAATCGGCGCGGTGAAAATACGCGGCAACCGCGTGCTGGCGAGCGAATCGTTTTATGTGCTGGTGAAACCCGAAAACCCGATGAAGGCTGCCAACATCACCGTGCACGGCCTGCGCCCCACCGATCTTTCAGACGGCATTCCCGTGGAAGAAGCCGTTAAGCAACTGCTCGAATTTATCGGCGGGCGCGAACTGGTGGGCTACTATCTGGAATACGATGTGGCGATGATCAACAAATTCATGAAACCCATGCTCGGCATCAAGCTGCCCAACAAGCAAACCGACGTGTCGTCGCTGTTCCACCGCTGGCAGAGCAAACAAAACGCCCACGACAGCTATGTGGACCTGCGTATGGACAGTATGTTTAAAAAACTCAAGCTGCCCGACCTGCCCCGCCATAACGCGCTGAACGATTCGATTAACGTGGCGCTGATGTATCTGCTGCTGAAACAGCGGTTGAAATAGGGAAAGGCCGGAATCTTTGGTCTTGATGCGGATTTTAACTAACCGTTTCCGGGCGGCGGGCGTTTAATCCTCTCCCCTGCTCTCACGCATCGGGAAGGAAATACGGTTGCTGTCGGGCTTCAAATGGCTGACAACATCATACGTTTATATTTGTTGGTGCAGCATAGATCAGGCCGTCTGAAATGTTTTCAGACGGCCTTTAAGGTATTTTGCAAAGGTCTCTTAATCTTGTTCCGTGCACACCGCTGCCTTGTCCACTTTCGCCATATCCCAATGTTTCACCGCCCAATCCAATAATTCGGACGGTTTTTCCGTGTCGGGTGCGGGTGGCAGATTCAGATAGCCCATCACCTGCCGCAGCAGGGGCGTGCGCTGCGCGGGGTCGAGTGCGGGGGCCAGAGTTTGCTTCGACCATTTCTGGCCGTGGCGGTTAACCAAGAGCGGCAGATGGGCGTAGTGCGGGGTGGCGAACCCCAGGCAGCGTTGCAGCCAAATCTGGCGCGGGGTGGAAACCAGCAAATCCTGCCCGCGCACGATGTGGGTAATGCCTTGTTCGGCATCGTCGGCCACCACCGCCAGTTGGTAGGCCCAGAAGCCGTCGGCGCGCAGCAGCACAAAGTCGCCGATGTCGCGGGCGAGGTTTTGGGCGTAGCGGCCGACCACGGCGTCGTTGAAGCCTATGGTTTCGTCGGCCACGCGCAGCCGCCAGGCCGGCTGTTTCGCCAAATCTTGTTCAGACGGCCTGTAATCCGCCCGGCCGCATTTGCCGTTATACACAAAGCCGTCGGCGCCCATGATGGCGGCGGCCTGCCATTCTTTGCGGCTGCAATAGCAGGGATACACCAGCCCCGCCGCTTTCAGACGGCCTAAGGCTTCGCGGTAAAGCGCGTGGCGGCGGCTTTGGTACACGACTTCGCCGTCCCACTCGAAACCGAAGGCTTCGAGCGTGCGCAGGATATGGCTTGCCGCGCCGGCCATTTCGCGCGGCGGGTCGAGGTCTTCCATGCGCACCAGCCAACGGCCGCCGTGTGCTTTAGCGTCGGCGTAGGACGCCACGGCGGTGAGCAGCGAGCCGATGTGCAGCAGGCCGGTGGGGCTGGGGGCGAAACGCCCGATGTAGGCGGGGGTGTGCATGACGGGTTGAGGGATGGGAGGGTTACGGACAGGGATTGCTGGGAAAGTCAAAAAATATCATAAAAAAGGGCTTAATGGACATTTGGGTTGGTATTTCGAGAACTTAGCTTCTAATGGACATTTGGGTTGGTTTTCCAACCCTTTTT
>JBHALY010000277.1:0-26261 GCA_041827905.1 Neisseria dentiae | reverse complement strand
TCCACCACGCCGATGCCGTCGTGGGTGTCGAGGGTGGTGAACTGTTTGCGCGGGCAGATTTCCATCCAATGCACGAGGCGGTCGACATTGCCGCTGAACAGGGTGTGCAGCACCAGCATGGGCAGGGCGAAATCGTAAACGTAATAATCATGCTCGGCGATTTTGAGCTGGATGGTGTAGTGCTCGTGGATTTCCGGCAGCACGGTAACGTTGTGCGCGTCGAGCACGTCGGTGCATTCTTTCAGGGTTTCCCAGATTTCCGGCTCCACGAAGAAGCAGTTGGTGCCGATTTTTTTGTTGGCATAGGCAAACGCGTCGAGGCGGATAATCGCCGCGCCCTGTTTGCTCAAAAATTCGAGGTTGTCTTTAATGAATTTTTTGGTTACGGGATGGGTAACGTCCAAATCGACCTGCTGCTCGTCGAAAGTACACCACACTTTTTCGCTGGTGCCGTCGGCAAATTCGGCCATACGGTAAGGCGCGCGGGGTTTGCGTTTGTAAATCAAATCTACCTGTTCTTCTGTCGGCTCGCCGCCCGGCCAGAATTCTTTATAGCGGATAAACAGGTTGCGCCATTCTGAATCGTCTTTTTTCTGTTGGAAGTCTTGGAAATAAGGCGATTGGGCGGAAATATGGTTCACCATGAAATCGAACATCAGGTAGTAATCTTTCGCCAGTGCGTTCACGTCTTCCCAGCCGCCGAATGCGGGGTCGACTTTGGTGTAGTCCATCGGTGCGAAACCGCGGTCACCGGAAGACGGGAAAAACGGCAGGATGTGCACGCCGCCGATCACGCCCTTCATGTGTTTTTCCAACACGTTTTTCAAATCTTTCAGATTGTTACCCAGGCTGTCGGCATAGGTAATCAACATGGCTTCGTTTTTCACTTGCATGATTTTCTTCCTGTAGTTAAATGTCGTTGGGTTGCGCTTTTATCGCATCACGCCCGGCTGGTATGACACCGATGTCAGTTTTGTGGCACATCATATCAAACTCCCGGCAGAAATCAATTAGTTTAGTGTAATGAAAACGTTAGCCGGCAAGACTAATTGATGTAAAACAAACTTCGGCCATATCCGCACGGTGCGGCGCGGGATTGTGTGTAATTTCATTTATCGATATAAAAGCAGGCCGTCTGAAAGAATATTTCAGACGGCCTGAGACCTTTGCAAAACCTCCAGATGTGGATGCAGTTCAAGGCGTAGCAGCGCAGCGAGCGCAGACATAACATGAAGTTAGGCAAGCGAGCGAGCAGCACACAACGAAGAAATGCGCCGCAGATGGGGGTTTTGCAAAGGTCTCGGCCTCTTTTGCCGCACAGTTTTAATCCCCCGCCAAGATATAAGCAATACGGTAATCCAAAGGCAGCAGGCCGTCGGCGCGGCGCAGGGTTTCATAGGCCGCGCAAAACCGCTGCCAACGCTGTTTGCCGGTCAAGCCCTTGTTTTCGCGGTTGCCGACGTGATTGGCGCCGATGTTTTTCAAACTGCCAAGCAAGTCTTGCAGATCGGCGAAGGTTTGGGTGTGGGTGCGGGTTTCGGTTTGGGTGTTCGCAAAGCAGCCGAAAGCGCGGCGGATTTCGGCCCCGCCGAGAAACGGGTTGGTGTGCGCGTCGCTGTCGGCCGCCCGCCAGGCGCTGCTCAACTGGTGCAGGCTGCCCTCGCCGACGGTGGCGGCGGCAACCGTGCCGCCGTTGCGGGTTACGCGCCGCATTTCGGCGGCAGCGGCGGAAAGATCGCACCATTGCACGGCCAGGCTGCTGAAGCAGGCATCGACGCTGTTGTCGGCCAGCGGCAGCCGTTCGGCGTCGGCCAGCAGGCATAAAGCGGCGCGGCGGTGGCGGGCGGTGTGGCGCAGCATGCCTTCGGCCAAATCAAGGGCGATAACGGTTGCGCCGCGTGCCTGCATTTCTTTGCCGAACCAGCCGCTGCCCGCGCCGATGTCGAGTATGGTTTTGCCCTTGAGGCCGTCTGAAAAGCGCGCTTCGAGCATGGCGAGCAGGCGGCTGCCCACTTCGCGCTGCAAGGCGGCCGCTGTGTCGTAGGTGGCGGCGGCCTGGCTGAATGCGCGGGCGATTTGCTGTTTGTGCGGGGTTTCAGACGGCATCTTGCAAACCTTTGACCAATGCTTCGATATGCCGGGTTTCGTGGGCGGCGCTGAGGGTGATGCGCAGCCGCGCCCGCCCTGCCGGCACGGTGGGCGGGCGGATGGCGGGTACATATAAACCTCGGCTGCGCAATGCTTCGGCGGCGGCTAATGCACTTTCGTTGCTGCCGCACACAAACGGCTGGATAGCGGTTTCAGACGGCAGCAGGCGTTCTGCCAAACCGCCCTGCGCCAAGGCCGTCTGAAAAAAACGGATATGCCGTTGCAGTTTGGCACGCAAACCGTCGGCGGCTTTGATGCGCTCGATTGCGGCGGATAAGGCGGCGGCCTGCGCGGGCGGAAAGGCGGTGCTGTAAATCAGGTGGCGGGCGAATTGAACGAGATATTCGGCCACGGTGCGGCTGCACAACACCGCCGCACCCATCAGCCCGACGGCTTTGCCGAAAGTTACTACCAGAATATCGGGCTGTTCGCCCGCTTCCGCCGCGCTGCCCCGCCCCTGCGGGCCGCACACGCCGAAACCGTGGGCGTCGTCAATCAGCAGCCACGCGCCGTATCGGCGGCACAGGGTTTTCAGACGGCCTATGTCGGCCTTGTCGCCGTCCATGCTGAACACGCCTTCGCTCGCCACCAATATGCGCCTGCCTTGTGCGTCGGCAAGCTGCCTCTCCAGCACTTCATAACGCTGGTGGGCGAAACGGCGGTAAACGGCGGAGGAAAGCGCGGCGGCTTCCTGCATCGAGGCATGGCAGAGTTTGTCGGCCAGCAGCACGTCGTCTTTACCCAACAGGCCGAGTAACACGGCCTGGTTGGCGGCATAACCGCTGGGAAACAGCAGGGCGCGTTCGTAGCCGAGCCAGCCGGCAAGCTGTGTTTCCAGATATTCGTGGGCATCGGTGTGGCCGCTCACCAACGGTGAGCCGCCGCTGCCGCAGCCGTAATCCGCCAGCGCCTGCTGCCAGGCGGCAATCACGGCGGCATCGCGGCTGAGGCCGAGATAATCGTTGCCCGCAAAGTTCAGATAACGCACGCCGCCGCTTTCCAGATAAGGCGGGGCGGTATCGGCGCGGCGCACGGTGCGGCGGCGGTAGGCCTGCGCTTGGGCGCGCGCTTCCAATGCGGCTTGCAGGTGGGTGTTCCAGTTCATTGCGGGCAAACGTTGCGGGCGGTTTTAAAGCGGCAGAGTGTGTAATGTTTCAGACGGCCTGTCAATTGCAAATCCGCCCGAAACGGGGCTTTTTTTGTTACACTACACGCCGCGTTTTCAGACGGCCGCCCCGACAGGGTAAAGGCCGTCTGAAAACTTTGACGATTCTTAGGGATTGTAGTCAGAAAGCGTTGCGGCGGTATTTTTGGTTAAAATCCGCATCTGCGGCGTTAAAAATGCTCGCAAGATATCCAATCTTGCTGTGCTTTTTGCCTTGCATCTGCGGATTTTTCCTCAAAAAACCGCTCCACAAGCCTTCTGACTACACTCCCTAAAATTTCCGGCCGCGCCCTGCCCTATACACAACCGAACCTATGCTTCTCGATTTAAACCGCTATTCTTTTCCCGTTTTCAACAAAGAAATCAAAAAACTCTCCCTGCTGGCCCTGCCCATGCTGCTGGCGCAGGTGGCGCAGGTGGGCATCGGTTTCGTCGATACGGTGATGGCCGGCGGCGCGGGCAAAGACGATTTGGCCGCGGTGGCGCTGGGCAGCAGCGCGTTTGCCACCGTGTATATCACCTTTTTGGGGGTGATGACGGCGCTCAACCCGATGATCGCCCATCTGTTCGGCGCGGGCAAAACCGCCGAAGTGGGCGAAACGGGGCGGCAGGGCATCTGGTTCGGCGTGATGCTGGGGGTTATCGGTATGCTGCTGCTGTGGGCGGCAGTGCCGCTGTTCCAGCATTTTCTAACCCTGAGCGACAAAGTGGAGCGGATGATGGGGCATTATCTGCTGTTTACGGGCTTGGCCATGCCCGCCGCGATGGTGCACCGCGCCCTGCACGCTTATGCTTCCAGCCTCAACCGCCCGCGCGCGATTATGGTGGTGAGCTTTTTGGCGTTTCTGCTCAATATTCCGCTCAACTATATGTTTGTGTACGGCAAATTCGGTATGCCGGCGCTGGGCGGCGCGGGCTGCGGTTTGGCCACGGCGCTGGTGTTTTGGTTTAATGCGGCGGTGTTGTGGCTTTATGTGGCCAAACAGCCTTATTTCCGCCGCTTCGGTTTAACCGCCCGCTTCAGCCGCCCCAATGCCGGTGCTTTCGGCAGAATCTGGAAGCTGGGTGCGCCCATCGGTTTGTCGTTTTTTCTCGAAGCGAGCCTGTTTTCGTTTATCGTGTTTCTGATCGCCCCGTTGGGCGAAGACTATATCGCCGCGCAACAGGTGGTGATCAGCCTCACCGGTGTGATTTATATGATTCCGCAAAGCGTGGGCGCGGCCGGCACGGTGCGGGTGGGTTATTCGCTCGGCCGCGGCGAATATGTGCGGGCGCGTTATATTTCGGGCGTGTCGCTGGTGCTGGGGCTGATACTGGCGGTGATCACCGCCGTGCTGCTGGTGCTGCTGCGCTATCCGCTGGCGGGTATGTATACCGACGACGCCGCCGTGTTGGGCATTGCTGCCGCCGTGCTGCTGTTTGCGGCGGTGTTCCAGCTTGCCGACAGCACCCAATGCGTGGCTTCCTACGCGCTGCGCGGCTATAAAATGACCAAAGTGCCCATGCTGATACACGCGCTGGCGTTTTGGGGCTTCGGCCTGCTGCCCGGCTACGCGCTCGCCTACGGTTTGGATATGGGCATTTACGGTTTTTGGACGGCGCTGGTGCTGTCGCTCACGGTGGCGGCGGTGCTGCTGGTTTGGTATTTGGAATGGTGCAGCCGCCAAGAAGCGGCGCGTAAAAGGATGTTGTGATGCAAGTGATGCACGATGTGGATTTAACCCCGCTCAACACGTTCGGCCTCAAAGCCCGCGCGCGTGATTTTGCGGTTTTGGAACACGAAAACGACCTGCACGAAATCGTGAAACTGCCCGCATTCGCGCGTGAAAGCGTGCTGTGGCTGGGCGGCGGCAGCAATATCCTGCTGATGCGTGATTATCAAGGTTTGGTAGTTCATGTAAAAAACAAGGGAATCCGCGAACTTTCCCGTTCAGACGGCCTCGTTTATATAGAAGCGCAGGCGGGCGAAGTGTGGCACGACTTCGTGCTGCACACGCTCGAAGCGGGTTTGAGCGGGCTGGAAAACCTGAGCCTGATTCCCGGCAGCGTAGGCGCTTCGCCCGTACAGAACATCGGCGCCTACGGCGTGGAAGTGAAAGATGTGATACACAGCGTGCGCTGCTTCGATTTGGATACCCGCACCTTTGTTACACTCAATAACGCCGACTGCCGTTTTTCTTACCGCGAAAGCCTGTTCAAACAAGCGGGCAAAGGGCGGTATGTGATTACCGCCGTGGTGTTCGCCCTAAGCGAAACCTTCCGCCCCAATGTGCGCTACGGCGACCTGGCCGCGGTGGTGGAACAAGCCTGTGCGGGGCGCGAAATTACGGCGAAAGACGTGTCCGACGCCGTGTGCTTTATCCGCTCGAGCAAACTGCCCGATCCCGCAACGCTGGGCAACGTGGGCAGCTTTTTCAAAAACCCCGTGGTAGATGCGCAAACGGCACAGAAACTGCTGGCACAGCACCCTGCCATGCCGCACTACCCGCAGGCCGACGGCTCGGTGAAGCTGGCCGCAGGCTGGCTGATCGACCGCTGCAACCTCAAAGGGTTCCAAATCGGCGGCGCGGCCGTTCACAACAAACAGGCGCTGGTGTTGGTAAACAAACAACAGGCAGAGGCGCAAGATGTTTACGCATTGGCGCAACACATCTGCCGCACCGTGCAGCAAGCCTTCGGCGTGGCTTTGCAGGCAGAACCCAACTGGCTGCCGGCAGATTTTCATGTGTGAAACCACACACAAGCCGTCTGAAAAACAAGAAGTTTTAGAGCATAAATACTTTTTATTGATATAATCACCGCCGATAGAATTAATAAAAACGCCGTAATGCCTCAATAAGGAGTTTTCCCATGGCGAAAGACAGCAAACAAAACACATATCAGCGCATTATCGAATCCGCACTCGTGCTCTTCAACGAAGAAGGCGAGCGCAACATCAGCACCAACCACATCGCCGCCCACCTGAGCATCAGCCCCGGCAACCTCTATTATCACTTCCGCAACAAAGACGAAATCATCGTGCAGCTTTTCAAACGCTACAGCGACGATTTGCTCGGCTACCTGCAAAACGCCGAGCTGCCCGCAGGCGTTTGCGAAGCCGTGGGGTATATGTCGGGCATTTACGACGTGATGTGGCGCTACCGCTTCCTCTTCAGCGACGTTAACACCCTGCTCGCCCGCAGCGCCGAGCTTTTGGGCGAACACAACAACTTTACCCAAGCCAAAGTGTCGCCGCTGCTGGTGAACCTGCTCACCCGCCTCAACGGCCTCAACATCATCAAGGCCGACGAAACCGCCATGAACGATCTGGCGGTGAATATGTGGATCGTAACCAAATACTGGTTCGACTTCGACGGCTCCATCCGCGGCCGCGCCAAACTGAGCGAAGATTCCAAAGTGCGCGGCATCGGCCGCACCCTCAGCCTGCTGCGCCCCTACCTGCTGGAACAATATGTGGCCGAGTTCGACCAAACCATCAAAAACCTCACCCCCGAATCGGAATGCGTGCAGCAAAACGCACTGGCGCATTAAATAACAAGGCCGTCTGAACCTTTCAGACGGCCTCAAACTTTCCACCGGCGGCTTAACCCGCCAAAATATTCAAAATCACACGCAAATCATTGGCATTTATCTGCCCCGGCGCCGACGCCTTTTTCGCCGCGCCGAACGTCATCGCCGAACCGAACGTTTCCCCCGCCAAACGGCTGATCACACCGATTTTGCCCATCGCCATCGTAACCAGCGGCTGCTTCGCATAGTGGCGGAACATCGTTTGCGTGGCATCGAGCAGCACCAGCACATCGGCGGGCGACTGCGGCATCACGGCGATTTTGCAGATATCCGCCCCCCAATCCTGCATGGTTTGCAGGCGCGCGATAATGTCTTCTTTCGGCGGCGTTTCATAAAAATCATGGTTGCACAACAACGCCGCCACACCATGCGCCTTAGCCAGCGCCACCGTTTCCTTCACCTCTGTATCTCCCGCAAACAGCTCGATATCGACGATATCCGCCAAGCCCGAACGTATGGCCGCCTGCACCAGCCCAAAATAAACCTCTTGAGAAACCGGGCATTCGCCCCCCTCTTCCGCCCGCCTGAACGTAAACAGCAGCGGCGTATCGGGCAGCGCTGCGCGCACCTGCCGCAAACAGTCCATCACATACCCCGCATCGGCCGCCCGCTCGAGAAAGTCCGCACGGAACTCCACCACATCGAAACTCAAGCCCTGCAAATCCTGTAATGCCGCTTGCAGGCCGTCTGAATCCTTTGCCACCAACGGTACGGCGATTTTCGGGCTGCCCTCGCCCAAAACGGTATTTTTGATTTTTACGGTGTTCATGTTATTCCTTGAAATGATAAAAACGGTTTTCAGACGGCCTGATGCCTGCTTTCGTAATGCTAACGATGTTTCGTGCAAAGTGTAAAGCCTCCGCCGCCGCAACGCAGCCTGAACCGCCTGCAATACATGGTAAAATACCGCCGTTTTCCAACCACAGGCCGTCTGAAAATCTTTCAGACGGCCTAAACTGCTGCCGATACCATCATGAACCACCCCATCCCTGCCCCTGCCCAAAAATCCCGCTGGCTCGATTTAACCCGCGGTAGCCTGCCGTGGGCTTTAACACAAAGCCTGCCTGAAAAACCGCTGAAAGTGATTCTTACGCAAGATGTCGAACAGGCGCTGCGCTTGCAGATTGCCTGGCAGTTTTTCCGCCCGCAGGATCAGGCCGTGTTTCTGCCCGATTGGGAAACGCTGCCGTATGAGCGCTTTTCGCCGCATCAGGATTTGGTGTCGGAGCGCTTGGCCGCGTTGTGGCAGGTGAAAAGCGGTTTGGCCGACGTGTTGATCGTGCCGGTGGCCACCGCCATGCAGAAGCTCGCGCCGGTGTCGTTTCTGCTCGGCCGCACGTTTTGGCTGAAAACGGGGCAGACGCTGGATGCCGAAGCCCTGCGCGGCAATCTGGTGGACGCGGGTTACAGCTATGTTTCCAACGTGGTGGCCTCGGGCGAATTCGCCATGCGCGGCGGCATTTTGGATATTTTCCCGATGGGTTCGGAGCTGCCCTACCGCTTGGATTTGTTCGGCGACGAAATCGACAGCATCAAAACCTTCGACCCCGATACGCAGCGCACCATCGCACCGGTTTCCGAAATCCGCCTGTTGCCGGCGCACGAGTTCCCCACCGACGACGAGGCGCAAAAAATCTTCCGCGCCCGTTTCCGCGAAGAAATCAACGCCGACCATCACGCCGCCGCCGTGTATAAGGCGGTGAGCAGCGGCCATTTCGGCGCGGGGGTGGAATATTACCTGCCGCTGTTTTTTGAAAACGAGCTGGCCAGCGTGTTCGACTATATCGGCGACGAGGCGCTGTTTGTCTGCATCGGCGACGTACACGCCGAGGCGTCGCGTTTTTGGGCAGACGTAAAATCGCGCTTTGCCATGGCGCAGGGCGACGAAACTTACCCGCCTTTGCCGCCGCAGCATTTGTATCTCAGCGAAGACCAATTCGCAGGCCGTCTGAAAGCCTACGGACAAATCCTGCCCGATTTGAACGGCAACAGCCACGCACTGCCTGATGTGGCGGTGAACCGCCAATCCGAGACCCCGCTCGCCGCGCTGCAAAACTTTCAGGTAGCCTTTAACGGCCGCATCCTGCTCACCGCCGAAAGTGCCGGGCGGCGCGAAACCATGCTCGGCTTTTTTGGCCAACACGGCCTGAAGCCGAAAAGTGTGGAGGGCTGGCAGGCGTTTTTAGAGAGCGATGCGCCGCTGGCGATTACGGTAACGCCGCTGGCGTATGGCTTCCAGACAGGCACGGTAGGTCGGGCATTTATGCCCGACACCGGTCATGCCGATCTCCCAACCCCGTCGGGCATCAATGCCCGACCTACGCTGCCCATCGCCGTCATCACCGAATCCGACCTCTACCAATACGTCGCCAAAAGCCGCAACGTGCGCCGCAAAAAGCACGCGCAGGTTTCAGACGGCCTGCTGCGCGATTTGGCCGAAATCAATATCGGCGATCCGGTGGTGCACGAAGAACACGGCATCGGCCGCTATATGGGCTTGGTGGGTATGGATTTGGGCGAAGGCATCAGTGAAATGATGCTGCTCGAATACGCCGGCGAAGCGCAGCTTTATGTGCCGGTGTCGCAGCTGCACCTGATCAGCCGCTATTCCGGCCAAGCGCATGAAAATGTACAACTGCACAAGCTCGGCAGCGGCGCGTGGGGCAAAGCCAAGCGCAAAGCCGCCGAGAAAGCGCGCGACACCGCCGCCGAACTGCTCAACCTCTATGCCCAACGCGCGGCGCAGGAAGGCTTCAAATTCGCCTTCAACGAGCAGGATTACCAAGCCTTTGCCGACGGCTTCGGCTACGAAGAAACCGAAGACCAGGCCGCCGCCATCGGCGCGGTGCTGAAAGACCTCACCCAAGGCAAGCCGATGGACCGATTGGTGTGCGGCGACGTCGGCTTCGGCAAAACCGAAGTCGCGCTGCGTGCCGCGTTTGTGGCGGTAATGGGCGGCAAACAGGTGGCCGTGCTCGCCCCCACCACCCTGCTGGTGGAACAGCACGCGCAGAATTTTGCCGACCGCTTCGCCGATTTTCCCGTGAAAGTGGCCAGCCTGTCGCGCTTCAACAGCGGCAAAACCACCACCGCCACCCTCAAAGGCATGGCCGAGGGCACGGTGGATATTGTGATCGGCACCCACAAACTGGTGCAGGACGACATTCAATTCAAAAACTTGGGCTTGGTGATTATCGACGAAGAACACCGCTTCGGCGTGCGCCAGAAAGAGCAGCTCAAACGCCTGCGCGCCAATGTCGATATCCTCACCCTCACCGCCACACCGATTCCGCGCACGCTCAGCATGGCGCTGGAAGGTCTGCGCGATTTCTCGCTGATTACCACCGCCCCCAGCCGCCGCTTGGCGGTGAAAACCTTTGTCAAACCCTTCAGTGAAGGCAGCGTGCGCGAAGCCGTGCTGCGCGAACTCAAGCGCGGCGGGCAAGTGTTTTTCCTGCATAATGAAGTGGATACGATTGAAAATATGCGCGAACGGCTGGAAACGCTGCTGCCCGAAGCGCGCATCGGCGTCGCACACGGCCAGTTGCGCGAGCGCGAGCTGGAGCAGGTGATGCGCGATTTTCTGCAACAGCGTTTCAACGTGTTGTTGTGTTCCACCATCATCGAAACCGGCATCGACATCCCCAACGCCAACACCATCATCATCAACCGCGCCGACAAATTCGGCCTCGCGCAGCTGCACCAATTGCGCGGGCGCGTCGGGCGCAGCCACCACCAAGCCTACGCCTACCTGCTCACCCCCGAATACATCACCAAAGACGCCGAAAAACGGCTCGACGCGATTGCGGCGGCAGACGAACTCGGTGCCGGCTTCACGCTGGCGATGCAGGATTTGGAAATCCGCGGCGCCGGCGAAATTCTCGGCGAAGGCCAGAGCGGCGAAATGATGCAGGTCGGCTTCACGCTCTACACCGAAATGCTCAAACAGGCCGTACGCGACCTCAAAAAAGGCCGCCAGCCCGATTTAGATGCGCCTTTGGGCGTCACTACCGAAATCAAACTGCACAGCCCTGCGCTCTTGCCCGAAAGCTACTGCCCCGATATTCACGAACGCTTGGTTTTATATAAGCGTTTGGCCACCTGCGAAACCGAAGCGCAAATCAACGCCGTGCACGAAGAATTGGTCGACCGCTTCGGCCTGCCCGAACAACCCGTGAAAACCCTGATCGAAAGCCACCGCATCCGCCTGAGCGCCAAAGCGATGGGCATAGACGCCATCGATGCAACCAGCGAAGCCGTTACCCTCACCTTCGGCAAACACCACAACCTCGACCCCGCCGACATCATCATGCTGATGCAGAGCAACAAAAACTGGCGCATGGCCGGCCCCGACAAACTGCGCGTGGGTGCGGTGTCGGACGATGTGGAAACGCGGATTCACACCGTGAAAGCGGTGTTGAAGAAACTGGCGGGGAAATAAAACGACAGGCCGTCTGAAAAAGCAAAGTAGATATTACTCACTACCACTTTTCAAAAAACAAATGACGCTGAATTTTTCAACACTTTAATTTAAAAGGAAAATGACTTGATAAACTGGTTGATTGCCTTAGGCACAATTGCATCCGCCATAGGTTTGATTTACTTTAGTTCTCTAACCTATAAAAATCAGAAAAGTAATGAGTTTCACAGCTTATTCAAAGTGTTATTGGATGAGCATAATAGATTGCTTAATCTCTTGGAGATTACAGAATTGAAGGAAGTAAATGAAAGTATTATCGATATTTTCTCTGAATCTGAATGTTGTATATCACATGAAAATAATATCCAGTTTAACAATAAGGTAGAAGAAAAAATTGATAGTTACAGTCAATTTAAACCATACCTAATCACCTTATTTCGGTTATTGAAACTGATTAGTTTGAGTGAAAAAATCCACCATGCAGATAAAAAAGAATATTATGGGCTAGTTCGCGGCCTGATTTCTTCTGAGATTCTCTTTCTTGTTTTATTTAATTCTCTCAGTTTCAGAGATGAAAACGACTATCCTAATTATACGGACTTGATAATTGAGGCAAAACTCTTCGAACATTTACCCATAACCGAAGAATGGATTTATAAACAATATATTTCCAATTCAGAAGAAAACATTCCAAAATCAATATTTAAAGCAATAGAATTACGCAAATTGATAGAATATATTTTTTCAGGGGAGCTTATAAAGCTAGAAGCATTCGGAAAAAGCATTTATCTAAAAAAATACCAAACAACTGCAAAAAATGTTTTGCCATAACCATTTTTCTTAACATGAACTGTTCTTCTTTTTTTCAGATGGCCTGTCCCACCCGTTCAGGCCGTCTGAAAATCCGTTCGCACCAATGCCGTTGAGATATAAAAATGCCGTTATTATAATGCCGCCGTCCGTATATTTAAGGTGAAACGTCGATATGAGCGGCATTTGGGGCAATCCGGTATTTCTCGCAGCTATCCTTTCCGTTTTCGCATTCCTGGTTTTCCGAACCGTTTCCGGCAGCCGTAAAAAAGCGCGCGGCAACGCGGTTTACAGCCTGTCGTTCCACAGCGACAACCATCCGCTGGCACCCCAGCTTTTCGCCGACACGAGCGGCTGCGCCGGCGTGTTTTCACGGCAGGGCAATCTGCACGATGCGGCATTTGAAGCGCAATATCCGGTGGGCGGGATGTTATCGTTCAACGGCGAAAGCCATCTGATTTCGCGCCGGCAGAAATATTTGGCCGCCACAGCCGGGCAGCGGCCGCAGTTCGGTTATGCGCTTTATTTCCAGGCATTTGAAAAAAGCGAATTTCCGCTGCTGATCACGTTTGCCGAGCAGCGGCATTACCGCCATATTTTTTTAGACGAAGACGGCTGTACCCTAACCGCCGCCAACGGCAAAGCCGCCCGCCTGCCCTATGCGCAATTGTGCTTCAAGGCGCGAGAAAAACGCCTTACGCTGAAAACCGACCGCGAAGAGCATATCGTCAAGCGCAGCGAATTACGCCCTGCCGACCGGCAGGTTTTGGAAGCGGTGCTGCAAAAGTATGCGGCTTCTATCAATTTGGACCCCGACGATTTCGCATAAACCGCACGGCGGCAAAACGGTCGGAACCCGCCCCGCGCATCGGTTTGCTCCGGCAGCAATAACGTAATCCGCAATCGAACATCACGGCAAAATCCGCTCAGGCCGTCTGAAAACAATTTTCAGACGGCCTGAAACCTTTGCAAAACTCAAACAACATCACGGCAAATAAACATTTCAGACGGCCCCAACAAATTTTGCCAAAGTCTCGGCCTGATTGTTTCAGACAAGATGTAATTATGATACACACCAGCCATATTTCATTTCAATCCGAACAAACTGTCGGCGGCGGTGCGGATTATAGGGCAAAACCAGCGCCATGCCTCTATTCTTAAATATATTAACAAATATTTTTTATTTCAAAGGCTTAAATTCTGAAAACCAACCGGAGCAAGCCCTGTGGCAAAGCAAGGCGTTTTATGATGTAAGTCAAGAATATTTGTAACAATATTACTTATACTGCTCTCAATGAAAATTTATTACTTTACCCTTACTTCTTTTCAGGAGAGACACAATGAACGCACCTGCCGATAACACTGTCAGCCCCGCCGTAGCCGAGGTCAACCGCCTGGTTGAGAAAGGTTTGGTTGCGCTGGAGCAGTTCCGCACGCTCAATCAAGAACAAATCGACTATATCGTGGCTAAAGCCTCGATTGCCGCGCTCGACAAACACGGTGTGCTGGCCATGCACGCGGTGGAGGAAACCGGCCGCGGCGTGTTTGAAGACAAAGCCACCAAAAACCTGTTTGCCTGCGAAAACGTGGTGCGCCGCCTGCGCGACTTGAAAACAGTGGGCGTGATCAGCGAAGACGACGTAACCGGCATCACCGAAATCGCCGACCCGGTGGGCGTTATCTGCGGCATCATTCCCACCACCAATCCCACATCCACCACGATTTTCAAAGCCCTGATCGCGCTGAAAACCCGCAATCCGATTATTTTCTCTTTCCACCCTTCCGCCCAGCAATGTTCCGCCCACGCCGCGCAAATCGTGCGTGATGCCGCCATCGCCGCAGGCGCGCCGGAAAACTGCGTGCAATGGATTGAAAAACCCTCGATGGAAGGCACGTCTTCACTGATGAAACACCCCGGCGTGGCCACCATTTTGGCCACAGGCGGCAACGCGATGGTGGAGGCGGCTTATTCATGCGGCAAACCCGCACTCGGCGTGGGAGCGGGTAACGTTCCTGCCTATGTGGAAAAATCCGCCAATATCAAGCAGGCCGCCCATGATATCGTGATGTCGAAAGCGTTCGACAACGGCATGATCTGCGCCAGCGAGCAGGCCGTTATCGCCGACAAAGAAATTTATAACGAGCTGGCCGACGAATTCAAATCCTACGGCGTGTATTTCGCCAACAAGAAAGAAAAGGCGCTGCTCGAAGAATTCATCTTCGGCGTGAAAGCCAACAGCGCCAACTGCGGCGGCGCCAAACTCAATGCGGCCGTGGTGGGCAAATCGGCCGCCTGGATTGCCGAACAGGCCGGTTTCAAAGTGCCCGAAAAAACCAACATCATCATGGTGGAATGCCGCGAAGTCGGCCCCAAAGAGCCGCTGACCCGCGAAAAACTCTCGCCCGTGCTGGCCATGCTTAAAGCCGAAACCACCGAAGAAGGTTTGAAATTCTCCGAAGAAATGGTGGAATTCGACGGCCTCGGCCACTCCGCCGCCATCCACACCGCCGACAAAGAGCTGGTGAAAACCTTCGGCGAGCGCGTGAAAGCCTTGCGCGTGATTTGGAACTCCCCCTCTTCGTTCGGCGGCATCGGCGATGTGTATAACGCGTTTCTACCCTCTCTGACCTTAGGCTGCGGCTCTTACGGCAAAAACTCCGTGGGCGGCAACGTTAACGCCGTGAATCTGTTAAACATCAAAAAAGTAGGCCGTCGGAGAAACAACATGCAATGGTTTAAAGTGCCCGCCAAAATCTATTTCGAACGCGATTCCATCCAATATCTGCAAGATATGAAAGATTGCGAAAAAGTGATGATCGTTACCGACCGCTCCATGGTGGATTTGGGTTTTGTCGATAAAATCACCCATCAGCTCAACCTGCGCAAAAACAAAGTTACCGTGCAGCTGTTTACCGACGTGGAAGCCGACCCCAGCGTGCAAACCGTGTATAAAGGCACCGACCTGATGCGCAGCTTCCAGCCCGACACCATTATCGCGCTGGGCGGCGGCTCGCCGATGGATGCGGCCAAAGCCATGTGGCTCTTCTACGAACAGCCGCAGGTTGACTTCGAAGATTTGGTTCAGAAGTTTATGGATATCCGCAAACGCGCATTCCGCTTCCCCGAATTGGGCCGCAAAGCCAAATTTATCGGCATCCCCACCACTTCGGGCACCGGCTCCGAAGTAACGCCGTTCACCGTGATCAGCGACGGCGACAAAAAATACCCGATTGCCGACTACTCGCTCACGCCCACCATCGCCATCGTCGATCCCTCGTTCACCATGACCGTGCCGGCAAGCGTTACCGCCGACACAGGTATGGACGTGCTCACCCACGCGGTGGAAGCCTATGTTTCGGTACTCGCCAACGACTTCACCGACGGTTTGGCGCTGCAAGCCATCAAGCTCGTGTTTGAATTTTTGGAACGCTCCTACAAATACGGCGCCGACGATCCCGAAGCCCGCGAACGTATGCACAACGCCTCCACCATCGCCGGCATGGCCTTCGCCAACGCGTTTTTGGGCATCAACCACTCGCTGTCGCACAAAGTGGGCGGCAAATTCCACACCACCCACGGCCGCACCAACGCGATTTTCCTGCCGCACGTTATCCGCTACAACGGCACGCGCCCGCAGAAAACCGCCACATGGCCGAAATACAACTACTACAAAGCCGACGTAAAATACCAGGAAATCGCCCGCACCCTCGGCCTGCCGTGCAGCACGCCGGCCGAAGGCGTGGAATCATTTGCCAAAGCCTGCGACGAGCTGGCGCGCAAAGTGGGCATCAAAATGTCGTTCAAAGAGCAAGGCATCGACGAAAAAGCCTTTATCGCCGCCCGCAAAGAGCTGGCGCTGATGGCCTACGAAGACCAATGCTCGCCCGCCAACCCGCGCCTGCCCATGGTGGCCGATATGGAAGAAATTCTCACCAAGGCTTACTACGGCGAATAATGCGTTAACGCATGAAACACTCAGGCCGTCTGAAATATTTCAGACGGCCTGAATATATTTTTGCCTAAGCAAATGTTAAAAAAATCTCAGGCCGTCTGAAGAAAGATTTCTGCGAAACCTGTTCTTTCAGACGGCCTGTTTCCAACCAAACCGCCAATCTTAACGGAAGAAATCGCCCATGCCTGCGGGCAGGCCTTGGGTGAACGCGCCCATGGTTTTGTTGGTGGTTTCTTCGGCCTTGTTGCCGGCATCGTTGACGGCGGCCAAAATCAGGTCTTCCAACATTTCTTTATCGTCGGCGGCTTCCTGAATCAAATCTTGGCTGATGTCGATTTTGCGCACAACGTGGTTGCAGGTCATCACCACTTTCACCAAACCGTTGCCGGCTTCGCCGTTCACTTCGGTTTCGGCCAGCTTGGCCTGTGCTTTTTTCATGTTTTCCTGCATTTGCTGGGCCTGTTTCATCAGACCGCCCAATCCGGCTTTTCCGAACATGGTGTGTACTCCTGTTTTAAAGTTTGGGATAAATCCAGTTATTTAATCTTTTCCGATTTCAAACTGAAACGGTTGTTAAAGTTTTCAGCATTCGGGAAGTATTTCCCTGCAAAGGCCGTCTGAACGGCGCCTGCTGCCGTTTTCAGACGGCCTTTGTTTATTCCTGCGCCTGTTTCAATTCTAATGTTTCCGGCAGCCATTGCGCCTCGAAAAGCTGCAAAATCTGCTGTGCGGCGGGGTCGGCTTCGAGCAGTTGCTGCGCCTGTTGGCGGCCTTCGATTTGCAGGCGGTTGCGGCGCATCACGGGGGTTTCCCAGCCCGCATCGTCGCGCCAGGCTTCGGTTTGCAGCTTCAGGGTCAAACTGTAGGCTTCGGCCAGCGTGTTTTGGATTTTATCCAACCGCTCTTTGTTGGTGGTGGCGCGGGCCTCTTGGGTGAGGGCGAACACCAGCAGGCCGTTTTCGGCGTCGTAGCGGGTAAAGGCGGCGTTTTGGGCGATCATTTGCGCGGCGCCGAGTTTGGCGGCCAGGCGTTTAGCAATCTGCGGCCAGTTTTCGGGCGCCAAATCAGGCAGTGTGGCAAAGGCGGCTTCGCCTTCTGCCTCTCCGTCCGCACCGCTGTCCTCCGCCACTTCTTCCGCCTGCCCGGCTTCTGCGCCGAACATATCTTCTACGGGCAAATCGGCGGGTGGCAGGGGGTAAGCGTCGTCTTCGGGGAAATACGGCGGCTCGTCGGGATAATCCGCGCCGTTATCGTAAAAGCCGTGCTCAAAGCCGGATTCTTCAATATATGCCGTCTGAAAAGAGGCCGTCTGAAAAGTGTTGCCGCCCGCATCAACCGTTTCTTCTGCAAAAACGGGTTCGGCTGTGGCTGTGTTTGTGTTTTCCGCCGGCGGCAATGTTTCTTCTGTTGCGGAAACGGCGGGCGGCGTATCTGTTGCGGCTGCGGGTGTTTCGGCAACTGTTGCCGTTGCGGGTTCGGCCGTCTGAACGTTTTCGGCAGCCGCAGCAGGCGGTTCGGATAATCCGGCGGATTCCGCCGCATCCTCCCACGGCGGGGTGTCTTCTGCCGGATTGCCGCCGCTGCTTTCAGACGGCCTGTCCGCTAAGGGCGCGGCCGTCTGAACACCATCTTGGGCAACACCGGCAGCCGTGTTTGAAACTAGGGTTTCAGACGGCCTATCCGGCAGAATCAGGGGCTTTTTTGCGGCAGGCTCCGTGTGTTCGGGATTGTGCAGCTGCGTGCCTTCAATAAGGCCGTCGGCATCGTGGGCTTTGGCGGCAATCGGGGCGAAGGCGAGCATACGCAACAGCGTCATCACGAAGCCTGCGTATTCGTCGGGCGCGAGGCTCAAATCGTGTTTGCCGTGGATGGCGCATTGGTAGTAAAGCTGAATCTGCTCGCCGCTCAAGTATTGCGACAGGCGCAGCAGGGTTTCGTGTTCGGGGTCGCCGGCAACGGCGGCGGGCACGGTTTTCGCCAGCGCCAAACGTTGCAGCAGCATGGCCAGCTCGCTTAAGGCGTTATCGAAACCGATGGCGCGCGCGGCCATTTCCTGCGCTTTCAGCAGTAGCGCTTCACCGTCTTGGTTGACGATGCCTTGCAGCAGCTCGTAAAGATAGCGTTTGTCCACCGCGCCTATCATCTGGCGCACGTCGTGCTCGGTTACGCTGCCCGAACCCATGGCAATCGCCTGGTCGAGCAGGCTTAACGCGTCGCGCATCGAACCCATCGCCGCG
Source organism: Neisseria dentiae (assembly GCA_041827905.1). GTDB lineage: Bacteria > Pseudomonadota > Gammaproteobacteria > Burkholderiales > Neisseriaceae > Neisseria > Neisseria dentiae_B. Next base: position 7,958 of record JBHALY010000277.1, on the reverse strand, counting down.
CGCCCCAGCAGTTGCAGGGCGGGTGCTTCGTAGGCAATCCGCTCCACCGTGAGCACATGCGCCAAATGGTCGGCCACCTGCTGGGTGGTCATGTTGCGCAAAACGAATTGCAGGCAGCGGCTCAGCACGGTAATCGGCACTTTGTGCGGATCGGTGGTGGCAAGAATGAACTTCACGTGCTCGGGCGGCTCTTCCAGCGTTTTGAGCATGGCGTTGAACGCGCTTTTCGAGAGCATGTGCACTTCGTCGATGATATAGACTTTGTATTTGCCGGCGGTGGGCGCGTATTGGGCGTTTTCGAGCACTTCGCGGATGTTGTCGATGCCGGTGTTGGAGGCGGCGTCGATTTCCAAAAGATCGACATAACGCCCCGCATCAATCTGCGTGCAGCTTTGGCACACGCCGCAAGGCTCGCCGTGCGACGGCGTTTCGCAATTCAGGCTTTTGGCGAGAATGCGCGCGATGGTGGTTTTGCCCACCCCGCGCGTGCCGGTGAGCAGGTAGGCGTGGTGCAGACGGCCTTCGTCGAGCGCATTGCGCAAGGCTTTGACAACGTGCTCCTGCCCGACCAGATCGGCGAAAGTTTTGGGCCGCCACTTGCGGGCGAGAACTTGATAAGCCATAAATGATTGCTTTACAAACGGTAATTGCCGCTCACGCCGTTGGCGATGTCGCGCACGGCGGTTACATACATGCGGCTGTGGTTATACTGCCAAACGGTGTAGAAATTATTCAAACCGATATAGTATTCATACACGCCCGGAGCGGTTTCGAGGCGGTAGAGAACGGCTTTTTCGTTGTCGTCCACCACTTCCTGCGGGGTAACACCCAAGCGTTTCAAATCACCCACGGTGCGGGTGAGCGCGGTTTTTTCGTCGATGATGTTTTGCAGCTCTTGGGTGATGGTGAGCGTAACCGGCACCACCATTTTGCCGTTGGTCTGCCAGCCGTGTGCTTTCATATAGTTGGCCACCGAGGCGGCCACGTCGCCGATGTTGTTCCAGATGTCGCGGTGGCCGTCGCCGTCGTAATCGACCGCATATTTGCGGAAGCTCGAAGGCATAAACTGCGGCATACCCATCGCGCCGGCGTAGCTGCCTTTAAAACCGAACACGTCGCGCTTTTCTTCTTTGGCCATCAGCAGAAATTCGTGCAGCTCTTTCTGAAAAAATTCGGCGCGGCGCGGATAATCGAACGCCAGTGTGCTCAGCGAATCTGCCAAGCGGAAGCTGCCCATATTGGTGCCGTAATTGGTTTCGATGCCGATAATGGCCACGATGATTTCGGCGGGCACGCCGTAGCTTTTGGCCACGGCGTCAATGGTTGCCTGATGCTGGGCATAGAAACGCTTACCGCCGGCAATTCTGGCCGCACCCGAATTACCGGTGCGGAATTCATACCACGGGCGCGAAGTGCCGGGGCGGTTCATGATGTTGATGATGTTGCCCTTGTAAATTACGCCGTCGAAAAAGCTTTGCAGCTCGCCCGCCGAAAATTTGCCGCTTGCGGTTTCGTGGGCGATAAATTTCTGCACGTTGGCATTGGCGTTAAACCCGCCCACAGCCACCGAATCGGCGGAGTGGTCGAATACGGGGCGTTTGCCGACAGGCGAAACCGGCGTTTCTTTGGCGGAACCGGAGCGGCCGGTTTGTGTGTCGCTGCTGCATGATGCCAAAACCAATGCAGAAAGTGCGATCAGGGCGGTTTTTTTCATGAGTAATTCATTTTCTGTGTGTGAAAAATCAGGCGTGCAGTGTATCAAATTTACCGTGCCGGTTAAAGATGGGGCGGTTTTACCGCCCGCCTTTTTTCAGACGGCCTCGGTATATATCCGAGGCCGTCTGAAAAACATTCAAGGCATGGTTTTGCAAAACACCCAAGCGCCCTGCTCTATGCCCAGCTCAAACAGGTTCAGCCGCCCCACCGCCACCCGCACCAAACGCAGGCATGGATAACCCGCTTTGGCCGTCATCCGCCTCACTTGGCGGTTTTTGCCTTCGCTGATGGTGATTTCAAGCCAGAAATCGGGCACGGTTTTGCGTTCGCGCACGGGCGGGTTGCGCGGCCACAAACGGGCGGTTTCTTCGGGCGGCAAAACCCTAACCTTGGCCGGACAGGTAATAAAACCGCCCAAATCCACGCCTTTTCTCAGCATATCGAGCCGCGTTTTGTCGGGGCTGCCTTCCACCTGCGCCCAATAGGTTTTTTCTTTACCGTGCTTAGGCTCGGCAATCTGCGCCTGCAAGCGGCCGTTATCGGTTAACAGCAATAGGCCTTCGCTGTCGGTGTCGAGCCGTCCGGCTGGGTAGAATCCCGGTGCATCAATATAATCTTTCAGGCTCTTATGTGTTTCGTGCGGCGAAAACTGGCAGATTACGCCGTAGGGTTTGTTAAAGGCTATCAGGTTTTTCATAGTTGTTGGCACCGTATCCGTTTGCCGGCATATTCTACCCCTGCCGTGCCGCACCCGAAACCAATTGTTAACAGCCACTAGCATAAGAAGCAAAAATCAAGCATAATTCCCAAGTGTTATATGAGTGCGGAACCGTTTATATTTCCGTAGGCTTCCCAGGCATCCGCCCGCCGCGCTTCACCAAAAACGGCAAGCGGAATACCTTGAAAAAACCGTCAAGAAAAAGACCCGTAAAAAAACAGGAGACACCATGAGTCATATCAAAGTACCCGCCGAAGGCCAAAAAATCGTTCCCGGCCAAGCCATCCCCAACAACCCGATTATCCCCTTCATCGAAGGCGACGGCATCGGCGTAGACATCACCCCCGTTATGATCGATGTAATCGATGCGGCCGTAGCCAAGGCTTATGGTGGCGAGAAGAAAATCCACTGGATGGAAGTTTTTGCCGGCGAAAAAGCCACCCGTGTTTACGGCGACAACGTATGGCTGCCCGAAGAAACGCTGGAAGCACTGAAAGAATATTCCGTATCCATCAAAGGCCCGATGACCACCCCCGTGGGCGGCGGCATCCGCTCGCTCAACGTGGCGCTGCGCCAAGAGCTGGATTTATACCAATGCGTGCGCCCCGTGCGCTATTTCAACGGCGTACCCTCTCCGCTGAAAGACCCGAGCAAAACCGATATGGTGATTTTCCGTGAAAACACCGAAGATATTTATGCCGGTATCGAATGGGAAGCCGAAAGCGAAGCCGCTAAAAAAGTGATTGCCTTCCTGCAAAACGAAATGGGCGTGAAAAAAATCCGCTTCCCCGCCACTTCAGGCATCGGCATCAAGCCCGTGTCTAAAGAAGGCACCACCCGCTTGGTGCGCGCCGCCATCCAATACGCCATCGACAACGACCGCGACAGCGTAACTTTGGTACACAAAGGCAACATCATGAAGTTTACCGAAGGCGGCTTCCGCGACTGGGGCTACGAGCTGGCGCAAAAAGAATTCGGCGCCGAACTGATCGACGGCGGCCCGTGGTGCAAATTCAAAAACCCGAAAACCGGCAAAGAAATCATCGTTAAAGACGCCATTGCCGACGCCTTCCTGCAACAAATCGTATTGCGCCCCGCAGAATACGACGTTATCGCCACGCTGAACCTCAACGGCGACTACATCTCCGACGCGCTGGCTGCCCAAGTAGGCGGTATCGGTATCGCCCCGGGCGCCAATATTTCCGACCAATACGCCGTATTCGAAGCCACCCACGGCACCGCGCCGAAATACGCCGGCCAAGATAAAGTGAACCCCGGCTCGCTGATTCTGTCTGCCGAAATGATGCTGCGCCACTTAGGCTGGAAAGAAGCCGCCGATTTGGTTATCGAATCCATGGAAAAAGCCATCGGCGACAAACAGGTTACCTACGACTTCGCCCGCCTGATGGACGGTGCCAACGAAGTATCCTGCTCCGCTTTTGGCAAAGCCATGATCGAGCGTATGTAATCAGGCCGTCTGAAAAAGCCGTGCAGCATTTTCTGCACGGCTTTTTTCTTTCGCGCATCACGCCACATACACATAAAGGAAGGAAACACCGATGGCCGATTGGAATCCCGAACTCTACCGCCGCTTCGAAGCCGAGCGCACCCGCCCCGCCGCCGAACTGCTGGCACGCATTGCCAACCGCCCCGTAAACCGCGCCGCAGATTTGGGTTGCGGATCAGGCAACAGCACCGCCTTGCTGCTGCAAACATGGCCGCAGGCCGATATCTGCGGCATCGATAATTCCCCCGCCATGATAGCCGCGGCACAGCAACGCCTGCCGCAATGCCGTTTTGTCGAAACCGATCTCATCCGGTGGCAAGCCGATGCCCCGCTCGACCTTATCTTCGCCAACGCTTCGCTGCAATGGATAGGCAACCACGAACATCTGCTGCCCAAGCTCTTAACGCAACTTGCCCCGAACGGTGTACTTGCCGTACAAATGCCCGACAACCTAGAAGAACCCGCACACCGCCTGATGCACGAAACCGCCGCCCAACCCCGTTGGCGGCAAGCCATGGCCGCCCTGCAAAACCGCGACGCCCTGCCCGATGTTTCCGCCTATTACGACATTCTCACCCGTGCCGGCTGCCGTGCCGATATCTGGCGCACCACCTATTACCATGTTATGCCAAGCGTGAAACACATTACCGAATGGTTTCAATCCACCGCCCTGCGGCCGTTTCTAAACCTGCTCGAGCCGCACGACCAACCATATTTTTTAGCAGACTACACCGACGCCCTGCGCCAAGCCTATCCCGTTCAGGCTGACGGCTGCGTGCTGCTGCCGTTTCCGCGTTTGTTTATCGTGGCCGAAAAAATATAACGTTTTCATTAAAAAACCATGACCGTTTCCGTTTTTCCTTTGTCTCTTTACCCACAACATATCGAGCCGCTGGCAAACGCCCTGTTTGCCGAATGGCACGACTTCGCCCCGTGGTCGTCGCTTGAAAAAATCCGTGCCTACTATCAAAAATGCCTGCGTGGCAACGATTTGCCGCAAGCATTCGTGGCGGTCGGCCCAAGCGGCACCCTGCTCGGCAGCGCGGCCCTGAAGCGCCATGATATCGCTTCGCTGCCGCAATACGAATATTGGTTGGGCGATGTGTTTGTGCTGCCCGAATACCGTGGCAAAGGCGCGGGAAACGTCTTAATCACATACTGCCTGCACCATGCACAGCAAGCCGGCATTCGCGAACTGTATCTCTACACCCCGGATATGCAATCTTTATACGCCCGCCACGGCTGGCACGAAATTGAAAAACGGCCGCATAACGGCGAAACCGTGAGCGTGATGAAACAGGTTCTACCCGGTCATACCAAGCCCAAATAAAACCTGCTGCAACGCGGTCAAAACCCAATTAAAATGAATTTAAATGAAATTCAAAAACTTAATTTTCAGACGGCCTAAAAACCACCAACCTGCTTGACACCCCAAACAGACTTGTTTATAGTTCACGCTTCTTTACGGAGTAGTGGCTGAGAGGCTGAAGGCACACCCCTGCTAAGGGTGCATCTGGGCTAAAACCTGGATCGAGGGTTCGAATCCCTCCTACTCCGCCAAAATCAGTAAAATATACAGCAAAAAGCCGGTGAAATTTCACCGGCTTTTTGCTGTCGGTTCAAAGTATTTAGAAATACAAACTTACATCGCTGAGCCGTTGTTTCCGTTCCGGCTCAAAGCCTGCTTATAGGCTGTCTGAAGCGGTGTGATTTTTTCCAAACGCGCTTTGTCGATGGCTTCGGCGGTTTTTTGCGGATTATCCGCGCAGGCGGCGGCGATGGCGGCGGTATCCGTTTCATTGGCGGCGGCAAGCAGAGCCAGCCAGTGCGCGCGCTGCGGGTAGGCTTCGTTTTCGCGGTGTAGGCGGCCTTGCGTGTCGGCCACGCATACGTTTAAGGCCGTCTGAAAGCGTTCGGGGCGGCGGAATGCGTCGGCTTTTTTCAGGGTATCCAGCGCGGTTTTCGGCCTCAGCTCGCCGACGCTGTGAAACATGATGTGCCAGCGGCACACCAACTCGGCCAGCTCGGCGCAGGCTTTCGGCACTTTCCAGCGGGCGTTGACGGTGCGCACAGGCACCACGCCGGCAAGGTCGTGGCCGTGGTGTTTGGGCAGGATGTCGGCCGGCGTGAGCGCCTTGCCCAAGTCGTGAAGCAACGCAGCGTAGCGCTCCGGCAGCGTCAGCTCCATATCGGCGGCGCGTTGCAGCACCATCAGCGTGTGGATGCCGCTGTCGATTTCGGGGTGGTAGTCGGCGCGCTGCGGCACACCGAACAGCGCATCCACTTCGGGCAGCAACACTTTCAGGGCGCCGCATTCGCGCAGGATTTCCATCATGCGGCGCGGCTGCGGCTCCATCAGCCCTTTCGCCAGCTCCTGCCATACCCGTTCGGCCACCAGTGCATCGGCTTCGCCGTTTTCCACCATCTGTTGCATCAGCATCATGGTTTCGGGCGCAACCTCGAAGCCGTAGCGGGCGGCAAAGCGGGCGGTGCGCAGAATCCGCACCGGGTCTTCGGCGAAAGCGGGCGAAACATGGCGCAGGATTTTATCGTGCAAATCCTGCCGCCCGCCGAAAGGGTCGATAATCAGGCCGTCTGAATCTTGCGCCATTGCGTTGATGGTTAAATCGCGGCGCTGCAAATCCTGCTCCAGCGTAACGTTTTTATCGGTATAAAAGGCAAAGCCCGCGTAGCCTTTGGCGGTTTTGCGTTCGGTGCGCGCCAGCGCGTATTCTTCGTGGGTTTCGGGGTGCAGAAACACGGGAAAATCTTTGCCCACAGGCTGGAAACCGCGCTTGGTCATGGTTTCGGCATCCGCCCCCACCACCACCCAGTCGCGGTCGGTAACGGGCAGGTTGAGCAAAGTATCGCGGACTGCGCCGCCGACAAGGTAAATCTGCATGGTGTTTGTGAGGCCGTCTGAAAAATAAAACCGATTGTATAACAAACCGCCCTGCTTTTCAGACGGCCTGTATGCAAACCCTGTATAATGCCGCCTCTAATCTTTAGCAGAAGCAGAGCCATGGCCAACCAGCGACTTATCTACGGTTTTCACGCCGTCAACGCCCGTTTGTGGCAAAACCCCAAAAGCATCACCGAACTTTATATACAGGAAGGCCGGCAAGACGCGCGCACGCGCGAAGTGTTGGAAAAAGCCGCCGCCGAAAACGTGCGCGTGCACTTCGCCGCCGCCGAGCGCCTCAACACCATCGCCAAAGGCGCGCGCCATCAAGGCGTAGCCGGCTTTATCGACGCATCCAAAAACCACGTTCATCTGGAAGACGTTTTGGAAAACCTGCGCGAACCCGCCCTGCTGCTGGTGCTCGACGGCATCACCGATCCGCACAACCTCGGCGCCTGCCTGCGCACCGCCGACGCGATGGGCGTGCACGCCGTGATTGCGCCGAAAGACAAAAGCGCCGGCCTGAACGCCACCGTGAGCAAAGTGGCCTGCGGTGCCGCCGAAACCGTGCCCTACATCACCGTTACCAACCTCGCCCGCACCCTGCGCGAACTGAAAGAATACGGCATCTGGGTGGTCGGCACCGATATGGGCGGCGAAGCCGATCTGTATCACGCCGAGCTGCCCGAAAGCATCGCCTGGGTGATGGGCAACGAAGGCGAAGGCATGCGCCGCCTCACCCGCGAGCATTGCGATATGCTGGTTTCCGTGCCCATGTTCGGCACGGTGGAAAGCATGAACGTGTCGGTAACCGCCGGTATGGTGTTGAGCGAAACCCGCCGCCGCCGCGTGTTGGCCGCCGGATAAACCGGCCTGCTGCGTTTGCCAACCGGATACAAGGCCGTCTGAAAGCCGTTTTGTTTTCAGACGGCCTTTGATTTGCCTTTAGGCCGTCTGAAAAATCTTATGGTGAATAAAGGCGTAAGGGACAAAATGGGTGCTAAAAATCCTTGAAAGCCTTATCCTGAAAGGATTTCAAGGATTCAAAGGTTTTGAACACAAAAAATGCCCTTTTTGCACCTCCCGAAGCATTAAACGTAACGGCACTAGAAACG
>JBHALY010000276.1:0-5540 GCA_041827905.1 Neisseria dentiae | reverse complement strand
TTTTTCGAGGTGCTGCAACGTTTTTTCGGCTGGGAATCCCTGCCCGATTTCCGCCTGATGATAGGTATTTCCTTGCTGGCCTTGGCCGGTAACGCGTTGTGTTTGTATCTGCTGCAAAAAAGCAAAAGCCGCGAAGCGCATATGCAGGCCAGCATGATTTTTACCGCCAATGATGTTCTGGTGAATTTGGGCGTGATCGCCGCCGGCGTGCTGACTTGGCTGAGCCATTCAAAATATCCCGATTTGTTGGTCGGCACGTTGGTATTTTTGCTGGTCGGGCGCGGTGCGCTGAATATTTTGAAACTGTCGAGATGAGTATGGTGTGCCGTATCTATCCGACGTCATACTCGGGCTTGACCCGAGTATCTGTTGTTTTGTTCTGAAACGGGGAGATACTCGGGTCAAGCCCGAGTATGACGCAGAGGGCTTCAGATGTTGTGATGGATTTTTATAGAGGCCGTCTGAAAAAATATCCGAACGCCTGATTAACCGTTCAGACGGCCTATTGAAGCAGGCCGTCTGAAAACCATTTTCCTTTTAAGCTGTTTTATGCCGCAAAAAACCTTACCTTTTCTCGCGCTTAACCTGATCGTGCTGATGCTGCTGTTTGCCGCCAGCCTTTCGGTGGGCGTGGCCGATTTCAGTTGGACGAAGCTGTTTGAGTTTTCCGACGATATGCAGCTGATGCTCACCAGCCGCCTGCCGCGCACCTTTGCCATTGTGCTCACCGGCGCGTCGCTGGCGGTGGCGGGCATGATTATGCAGATTCTGATGCGCAACCGTTTCGTTGAGCCTTCGATGGTGGGCGCAAGCCAGAGCGCGGCTTTGGGTTTGCTGATGATGGCCTTGTTTTTTCCGGCCGCCGCGCTGATGACCAAAATGTCGGTGGCGGCAGCCGCGGCCATGGCGGGGATGCTGGTGTTTATGGCCTTAATCCGCCGCCTGCCGCCCACTGCGCAATTGATGGTGCCGCTGGTGGGGATTATTTTCGGCGGCGTGATCGAATCGGTGGCGGTGTTTATCGCTTATGAAACCGAGATGCTGCAATTGTTGGGCGTGTGGCAGCAGGGCGACTTTTCCGGCGTGCTGCTAGGGCGCTACGAATTATTGTGGATAACCGGCATTTTGGCGGTATGCGCCTATCTGATTGCCGACCAACTCACCATTATCGGGCTGGGCGAAACGGTGGCGGTGAACCTCGGCCTGAACCGCAACACCATTCTGTGGGCAGGCTTGATCATCGTGGCGCTGATTACCTCGCTGGTGGTGGTAACGGTGGGCAATATCCCGTTTATCGGCTTGGTGGTGCCCAATATCGTGTCGCGCATGATGGGCGACAAGCTGCGCCAAAGCCTGCCGGCGGTGGCTTTGATGGGGGCGGCGATGGTGTTGCTGTGCGACATCATCGGCCGCTTAATCCGCTTTCCGTTTGAAATTCCCGTATCAACGGTGTTCGGCGTGGTGGGCACGGTGTTGTTTTTGTATCTGCTGTTGAGGAAGCCTGCCCATGCCGTCTGAAAGCAAACGATCTTTGTGGCTGGCCGCCGGTTTGCTGCTGGCTTCCTGCGTGCTGTTTCTCACTTTAAACGCCCACGGCAACTGGGATTTCATCCTTCCCCTGCGCGCCGCCAAGCTCGCCTCTTTGCTGTTGGTGGCCTATGCGGTGGGCGTATCGACGCTGCTGTTCCAAACCGTTACCAACAACCCGATTCTCACCCCTTCGATACTCGGCTTCGATGCGCTGTATGTGTTTTTGCAGACACTGCTGGTGGCGCTGCTGGGCGGCGTGGGCTACACCCATCTGCCGGTGCTGGGCAAATTCGGTTTTGAGTTGGCGGCGATGATCGGTGGCTCGCTGTTGCTGTTCCAAATGCTGCTGCGCCAGGGCGGACGCGATCTGGCGCGCATGATTTTAATCGGCGTGATTTTCGGCATTCTGTTCCGCAGCCTGTCGTCGCTGTTGCAGCGCTTGATCGACCCGGAAGAATTCGCCGTGGCGCAGGCTTACACCTTCGCCTCGTTTAACAGCGTCAACCAAAACATGCTCGCCATATCCGCCGTGATTCTGTTTGCCAGCGCTTTTTGGATTTGGCGCGAACGCTTCCGGCTGGATGTGCTGATGCTCGGCCGCGACCAAGCCGTCAACCTCGGCATCCATTACACCCGCAACACCTTATTGCTGCTGGTATGGGTGGCGGTGTTGGTGGCCACGTCCACCGCACTGGTCGGCCCGGTCAGTTTCTTCGGCCTGTTGGTGGTGGCACTGGCCAACCACTTCGCCCCCAATATGAGACACAGCGTGCGCCTGCCAATGGCATTTCTCACCGCCGGCGTGTTGCTGGTGGCAGGGCAGACCGTGTTCGAACACGTTTTGGGCATGAAAGCCGTGTTGAGCGTGGTGGTAGAGTTCGCCGGCGGTTTGGTGTTTTTGTGGCTGGTGTTGAAGAAGCGGCGTTAGGCCGTCTGAAAACAAACCATTCGAGTTTTAATACAAATATTTAATTGAACATGATTGAAATACGCAACGTCAGCCACGCCATCGGCGGCCAAACCATCTTAAACAACGTCAGCCTCGATATTCCGCAAGGCGGCATCACCGCCCTAATCGGCCCCAACGGCGCGGGCAAATCGACGCTGCTGTCGTTTATGGCGCGGCTGCAACCGCTGCACAGCGGCCGCATCGCCTACAACGGCAAAGACGTTTCCGACACGCCCACCGCCGAGCTGGCGCGCGTGTTGTCGATACTCACGCAGGAAAACAGCATCATCAGCCGCATTTCGGTGCGCGATTTGCTGATGTTCGGCCGCTATCCCTACCATCAGGGCAGGCCGTCCGAACACGATCAAGCCATTGTGGAAAACGCGCTGGCCGAATTCCAATTGGAAACCCTAGCCGGGCGATACCTGACCGAACTTTCCGGCGGCCAGCGCCAGCGTTCGATGATTGCGATGGTGTTCTGCCAGAGCACCGAATACGTGCTGCTCGACGAGCCGCTTAACAACCTCGATATGTATTACGCCCGCAGCCTGATGCAGCTGCTGCAAAAACTCACCCGCGAGCATAATCGCACCACCGTAGTGGTGCTGCACGACATCAACCAGGCCGCCGCCTATGCCGATTTCGTGGTGGCGATGAAAAACGGCGAAGTGGCATTGCAAGGCCACCCCAACGAGGTGTTTACGCCGCAAAACATCAAAACCCTGTTTGATATGGAGGTGGACGTGTTGGACTACGGCGGCAAAAAACTGGTGGTGCATCATGTTTGAGGCCGTCTGAAAACGTTTTCAGACGGCCTTGAGCCGTATCCAACATTAATTTCATTCATCAACCCCATGCAAATTTAGCGTTTGCAATATGGCGTAAAAACATTCAATATGCCAGCCTGACAAATTGTTCCACCGAATATTCCCGTAAAGGATACCTTATGAATACTTTTCACCTGTCTGGCTATCCGCGCATCGGCGCGAAGCGCGAACTGAAATTTGCCGTAGAAGCCTTTTGGAAAGGCGCGAAAACCGAGGCCGAAGTCGAAGCCGTTGCCGCCGAAATCCGCCGTCTGAACTGGGCTACCCAAAAAGTCGCCGGTGCCGATTTGGTGCCCGTGGGCGATTTTTCTTTTTACGACCATGTGCTCGATTTGCTGTGCACTTTGGGCGCGATTCCGAAACGTTTCGGTTTCGACGCTGCCAAACTGACCCTGCCCGAATACTTCCAACTGGCGCGCGGCAACGCTACCCAGTTTGCGATGGAAATGACCAAGTGGTTCGACACCAACTACCACTACATCGTGCCCGAATGGCACGCCGACACCGAATTTTCGGTTAACGCCGGCCGTCTGATCGCCCAAATCAAAGAAGCCAAAGCGCAAGGTTACGACATCAAGCCCACTCTAGTCGGCCCGCTGACCCTGCTGTGGCTGGGCAAAAAGAAAGAAGAATTCGGCTGCCGCGTCGCCACTCTGCTGCCGAAACTGCTGCCTGCCTATACCCAGTTATTGCGCGAGTTGGCCGCCGAAGGTGTGGATTGGATTCAAATCGACGAGCCTATTCTCGCAGTTGACGCGCCCAAGCCTTATTTAGATGCCTTCCCCAACACCTACAAAGAGCTGGCCAACACCGGTGTGCGCATCATCATCGGCACTTATTTCGCTTCCGTTGCCGAACACCTGAACCTGCTGAAAAACCTGCCGGTGCACGGCGTGCACATCGACGCGGTGCGCGCTCCCGAGCAGCTGGCCGTATTCGCCGATGCCTGGCCGGAAAACAAAGTGCTGTCCGTCGGCCTGATCGACGGCCGCAACGTATGGCGCGCCAACTTGAGCAAAGTTATCGACACCTTGAAACCCGTTGCCGACAAACTGGGCAACAACCTGTGGATTGCGCCTTCCTGCTCGCTGCTGCACAGCCCGCAAGATTTGGCCGTCGAAGAAAAACTCGATGCCGAAATCAAATCCTGGATGGCGTTTGCCGCGCAAAAACTGGTTGAGCTGGGTGTGGTGAAACAAGCCCTGGCACACGGCAAAGACAGCGTGAAAGAAGCCATCGCCGCTTCCGACGCCGCCGCCGCCGACCGCGCCACCAACAAGAAAATCCACAACGAAGCCGTGCAAAAACGCGTGGCCGATCTGCCTGAAGGCGCCGACCAGCGCAAATCACCGTTTGCCGAGCGCATCAAAGCCCAACAGGCTTGGATGAACCTGCCGGTGCTGCCCACCACCACCATCGGTTCTTTCCCGCAAACCACCGAAATCCGCCAAGCGCGCGCCGCCTTCAAAAAAGGCGAACTCTCCGCCGCCGATTACGATGCCGCGATGAAGAAAGAAATCGCCTACTGCGTGGAAGTGCAGGAAAAACTGGAACTCGACGTGCCGGTACACGGCGAAGCCGAGCGTAACGACATGGTGGAATACTTCGGCGAGCAACTGGCCGGCTACTGCTTTACCCAGTTCGGTTGGGTGCAAAGCTACGGCAGCCGCTGCGTGAAACCCCCCATCATTTTCGGCGACGTTTCCCGCCCCGAGCCGATGACTGTTTACTGGTCTTCTTATGCCCAAACCTTAACCAAACGCCCGATGAAAGGCATGCTCACCGGCCCCGTTACTATGTTCAAATGGTCGTTCGTGCGCGACGACGTGCCCTTGAGCGTGGTGGCCAAACAAATCGCGCTGGCCTTGAACGACGAAGTGCTGGATTTGGAAAAAGCCGGCATCAAAGTGATTCAGATCGACGAACCCGCCATCCGCGAAGCCATGCCGCTGAAAAAAGCGCAATGGGATGAATATTTGGCTTGGGCCTGCGAATCTTTCCGCCTGTCGTCCACCGGCGCCGAAGACAGCACCCAAATCCACACCCATATGTGCTACTCGGAGTTTAACGACATCCTGCCCGCCATCGCCTCTATGGATGCCGACGTGATCACCATCGAAACTTCGCGTTCCGATATGGAATTGCTGACCGCCTTCGGCGACTTCAAATACCCGAACGACATCGGCCCGGGCGTGTACGACATCCACAGCCCGCGCGTACCGACCGCCGCCGAA
>JBHALY010000275.1:0-15776 GCA_041827905.1 Neisseria dentiae | reverse complement strand
TGGCGGGCACTTGCTCGCTTTGATCAGGGTGAACGATAAACACAACCTCATAATGACGCATGTTATCTCCTTACGGTTTAAAACAGCCTTCGGCCATGCGAAAAGCAGAAGGCAAGGTTGGAAAACGCGAAATTATAACGGACTTGCAAAGATAAAGCAAGCAGCTGTAAAAAGGTTACAATAACGCCTGCCGTATTTTTCAGACGGCCTTATTCTCCGGCCGCTATCTATAAAACTCATGGAAACCCGCAAAATCATCCACATCGATATGGACGCTTTCTATGCTTCGGTAGAACTGCGCGAACAGCCGCACCTGCGCGGCAAGCCCGTGGTGGTGGCGTGGGAGGGGCCGCGCTCGGTAATTTGCGCGGCCTCGTATGAGGCGCGCCAGTTCGGCCTGCGTTCGGCGATGGCGGTGGCAACGGCCAAACGGCTTTGCCCGCAGGCGGTGTATATTCCGCCGCATTTCGATTTATACCGCAACATTTCACAGCAGATTCATGCGATTTTTGCGCGCCATACTGATTTAATCGAGCCGTTGTCGCTCGATGAAGCCTATCTTGATGTTACCCGAAATTTTCAAAATATCCCTTATGCCGGCGAGGTGGCGCGCAAAATCCGTGCCGAAATCAGGCAGGAAACTGGGCTGACCGCTTCTGCGGGTGTGGCACCGAACAAGTTTTTGGCCAAAATCGCTTCCGACTGGCGCAAGCCCGACGGCCAATTCGTGCTGCCGCCGCAGAAGGTGGCGGCGTTTTTGGAAACGCTGCCGCTGGGCAAAATCCCCGGGGTCGGCAAAGTAACGCTGCACAAAATGCACGCTTTGGGTATGCGAACCGCCGGTGATTTGCGCCGTTTCGAGCGCGGCGAGCTGCTGCACCATTTCGGCCGTTACGGCTACCGTTTGTACGATTTGGCGCGCGGAAACGACAACCGCGAAGTCAAACCCGACCGCGAGCGCTTGCAGATTTCCACCGAAATCACGCTGCCCGAAGATTTGCCGCTGCATCAAGCCGCCACCCATCTGCCGCATTTGGCCGAAGATTTATGGCGGCAGATTGTGCGCAAAAAAGTGGCGGCACGCAGTGTAACGCTCAAGTTAAAAACCGCCGATTTCCGCATCATCACCCGTTCGTTGACTTATTCTTCCGTCCTGCCCGACCCTGTTGCGCTGTTGCAGGCGGCACACACTTTGCTGGCGCGGGTGCCGCCGCAAACCGATGATGCGTTCCGCCTGATCGGCATCGGAGTCAGCCACTTCACGCCCGAGGGGCAACAGCAGCAGCTTTGGCGTGATTAAGCATGCTTCAGACGGCCTCAATATGCCGTCGCGGGAACGGCCGTCTGAAACTACACGCACTTTCAGCACCACCGCAAAACCCGCTATAATCCGAAGTTCTTACTCAACCTGCACCGTGCCATGATCAGCCAATTCAAACATATAGGCATCGTTACCCGCCCGCAAACGCCGAGAATTCAGGAAACCCTGCATACGCTGGTGGATTTTCTGCACGAAAAAAAACTGGATATTTATCTCGACGAAGCCAGCCTGAACGACGGCTCCGCCTGCGCCGAAGATACGGAACGCTGCCATATTCTCGATAAGGGCAGCCTCGGCAAAAAATGTGACTTGGTGATTGTGTTGGGCGGCGACGGCACGTTTCTGTCGGTGGCGCGCATCATCGCTCCTTTCCGCGTGCCGGTTATCGGCGTCAACCAAGGTCATTTGGGGTTTCTCACCCAAGTGCCTCGCGAAAACATGACCCCGATACTCAACGGCATGCTCTCGGGAAAATACCTGCCGGAGGAGCGCATTCTGCTCGAAACCACCCTGATACGCGACGGCGAGGCCGTTACCACTTTGCTGGCTCTGAACGACGTGGTTTTGTCGCGCGGCGGTGCCGGCCAGATGATTGAATTCGAAGTATTTATCAATAAAGAATTTGTTTACACCCAGCGTTCGGACGGCCTGATTGTTTCCACCCCTACCGGCTCCACCGCCTATGCTCTTGCCGCCGGCGGCCCGATTATGCAGGCCAGTCTGCGCGCGTTCACATTGGTGCCCATCTGCCCGCAATCTATGACCAACCGCCCGATTGCCGTTGCCGACACCTGCGAAATCGAAATTCTGGTAACCAAAGGCGGCGACGCCCGCGCCCATTTCGACGGCCAGTCGTTTATCGACATCCATACTTTCGACCGCATCAAAATCCACCGCTACCGCCATCCGCTGCGCGTGTTACACCCCACCGATTACCAATACTACAAAACCCTGCGCCAAAAACTGCATTGGGGCGAACAGTTGGTTTAAGCATCATTAAAACGAAACAGGCCGTCTGAAACTTTCAGACGGCCTTTTGCATCACTTTTATCAAAAGGCTTTAAAACCAGCCTTTCAGCAAAGTAAACACAAACACCAGCACGGCAAAGGCGTAAAAGCCCAAGCGGGTGCGGTTGCCTACATGAACGTGCATATCATGCAGAATGTAGTAGAAACGGTGCACGCCGTGCCACAAGATGGTAAACACCACGGCACACAACACCAGATACACTAATTTGTTGCTCACAAAACCGTGCACGCTGTCGTAAAACTCAGCCGGACTGCCCAAGATGCCGAACGGCAGCAGCAGGCACAACACCACCAGCACCGGTGCGAGAATAATAGCGGCAACCGTGCCGCCGGCAGAGAAAATGCCCCAATACAAAGGCTTCATGTGTTTGTTACTCATCATTTTGCTCCTTTGTCAGGCCAATACGGCAACCAGTAACACCAACACCACGAACACGGCGGCAAACGCGCCCCAGCTGGCTTTCACCAACACGGCGGCAGGCACGAATTTCTCGCCTTTCTGTATCGGCATCGCCTTGGGCACGGCTTCAAACCAGGTTTTGCTGTTGAAACAGGCGGCGGCAACGGCCAACAGGTTAAACAGCACCACCAGCGGGTTTTTCTGCATTTCCACCCAGCCTGCCCACGCATCAAAGCTGCCGGCCAACGAGGCCAAACCGCAAAACAGGTTGAGGGCGGCAAATGCCACCGGCACGCTGGTCAGCTCGCGCAGCATATAGAGTTTGAAAAAGCGGTTTTGCATATACCAATTGGCCGGCTGCTTGGCGGTATAAGGTTTGCGGCTCATATTATGCCTCCTCTTTTTTCAGATTGGACAACGCCCAAAACGGCACGGCGGCGGCTTTGGCCTGCTGGATGGCGCCGGCGGGATCGACGTGTTTCGGGCATACTTCCGAGCAGTAACCCACAAACGTGCACGGCCAAATACCGTTTTCACCGTTCATCACTTTAAAGCGCCCGGCTTTGCCGGTGTCGCGGTTGTCGAGGTTGTAGCGGTGCGCCAGCGCGGTGGCGGCCGGGCCGAGAAAGTCGGCATTGATGCCTACCTGCGGGCAGGCCTGATAACACAGCATACAATTGATGCACATGGTGTATTGCTTGAATTTGGCCAGTTCGGCAGGCGTTTGGCGGTATTCCTTATCGGCCAGCGCGCGCGGGTTTCTGTTGATGATATAGGGTTTGACCGATTCGAGTTTTGCGATAAACGGGTCGGCATCCACAATCAAATCTTTTTCGATGGGGAACTGATCGAGCGCACCCACGGTGATTTTGCCTACTGAAGCATATTCGCGCACAAAAGTGGAACAGGCGAGTTTGGGTTCACCGTTGACCACCATGCCGCACGAGCCGCACACTTCCATGCGGCACGACCAGCGGTAGGCCAGCTCCGGTTCGAAATCGTCTTTCACCAGCGCGAGTGCGTCCAAAATCGACATATCCTGCGTCCACTCGATATCGAACACCTGCGGCCACGGTTTTTCGTCGACACCCGGGCGGTAGCGCATCACTTCCAGTTTGATGGTATTGCTCATGATTTTTTCTCCCCTTCTGCACCGTAAACCCGTTTGGCGGGTTGCGATTTGGTGATTAACACGCTGCTGTATTCAATCTGCGGAGGTTCTTGGCCGCCGCGGTAGAAACTCAGGGTGTGTTTGAGGAAGTTTTCGTCGTCGCGCTCGGGGAAATCCAAACGCTGGTGGGCGCCGCGCGACTCGGTGCGGGCGTCGGCCGAATAAATCATCGCTTCGGCCACATCCAACAGATAACCCAGCTCGATGGTGGTGAGCCAGTCGGTGTTGTAAGTGTCGGAATGGTCGGTAACGCGCACATTCTGATAGCGTGCTTTCAAATCGCGGATGGCGGCTTTGGCGCGCGCACCGTTTTCGGCGCTGCGGTAAATGCCTACTTCGGCTTCCATCATCGCACCCAGTTCGCGGCGGATATCGGCCGGTTTCTCGGTGCCGCCGGTGCGGTTTTTCAACTCGGCAAACGGTTGGTAAGCCTTATCGGCCAGCGCGGCAAACGCTTCGCGGCTCAAGCCGCTGCCGGCGGTTTGCGCGTGTTTCAGCGCATCTTCACCCGCCACTTTGCCGAATACGCACAGCTCGGCCAGCGAATTGGAACCCAAACGGTTGGCACCGTGCAGGCCCACCGAAGAACATTCGCCCACCGCAAACAGCCCTTTGATGCGGGTTTCGCAGCGCTGGTTGGTTTCAATGCCGCCCATGGTGTAGTGCGCGGTCGGACGAACCGGAATCGGCTCGTGCACGGGATCGACGCCGACGAATTTCTGCGCCAGCGAGCGGATAAACGGCAGCCGCTCGTTGATAAAGTCTTCACCTAGATGGCGCAAATCCAAATGCACCGCATCGCCGCGCGGTGTGCTGATGGTGCGGCCGGCTTTCCATTCGTGGTAGAACGCCTGCGACAGGCGGTCGCGCGGCCCCAACTCCATATATTTGTTTTTCGGCTCACCGATGGGGGTTTCCGGGCCTAAGCCGTAATCCTGCAAATAGCGGTAGCCGTCTTTGTTCACCAGAATACCGCCTTCGCCGCGGCAGCCTTCGGTCATCAGAATGCCCGAGCCTGGCAGACCGGTGGGGTGGTATTGCACAAACTCCATATCGCGCAGCGGCACGCCGTGGCGGTAGGCCATCGCCATGCCGTCGCCGGTTACGATGCCGCCGTTGGTATTGAAAGCGAACACGCGCCCTGCACCGCCGGTGGCGATAATCACGCTTTTTGCCTGCACCGCGCGCACCACACCTTCTTGCAGACCGTAGCACAACACACCGGCCAATTCGCCGTTGTCGATTAACAAATCGAGCGCGAAATGTTCGTCCAAGCGTTTGATATTGGGATACTGCATCGAAGTTTGGAACAGCGTGTGCAGCATGTGGAAGCCGGTTTTATCGGCGGCAAACCAGGTGCGCGGAATCTTCATACCGCCGAAACGGCGCACGTTGGCGCGACCGTCGGGCAGGCGCGACCACGGGCAGCCCCAGTGTTCCATCTGAATCATCTCTTCGGTGGCGTGCTCCACAAAATACTGCACCACATCCTGCTCGCACAGCCAGTCGCCGCCCGAAACGGTGTCGTTGAAGTGGTTTTCGAGCGAATCGTCATCGCGCACCACGCCGGCCGAACCGCCTTCCGCCGCTACGGTGTGGCTGCGCATCGGATAAACTTTGGAAATCAGGTGTACGGTTTTGTCGGGTGCTGCGCGTGCGATTTCAATCGCCGCCCGCAAGCCCGCACCACCTGCGCCCACAATCGCCACATCGGTTTGAATGATGTCCATATTGTCTGCCTTTTTTGTTGGTAGTCGGTTGTGTTATTAAACAACATTGTAAACAAATCTTATAACTGCCTTTTGACAAAAGGCAAATTTAGCCGAATCTTACTGCTTATAAGTGTAAAAAAGGCCGTCTGAAAAAAACGGCCATACAAAAAAGAAATAAAAATACGCGCAAACCGGCGCCCGAGCCAACACGGTAATCATTTTAAAATGAGCCGGCCATTACTCTCCGCAGGCGTTGCAGCCGGGCATACTGCCTGCCTGAAGGCGTAGGGCTTTGCGCTGTTCGGCCGCCTCAAAACGGCAGCGCTGCTGTTCGGTTTTCAATTCCAACGGCGGCACGGAAACGGGCTTGCCGTCTTCCATCGCCACCATGGTGAAATAGCAGCTGTTGGTGTGCCGTACTGTGCGTTCGCGGATATTCTGTGCCTCCACGCGTATGCCCACTTCCATCGAAGTGCGGCCGACATGGTTGACGCTGGCTAAAAAAGTAACCAGTTCGCCCACATAAATCGGCTCTTTGAAGGTCACTTTGTCCACCGAAAGAGTTACGCAATAGTGGCCGCTGTAACGGCTTGCGCAAGCATAGGCCACTTGGTCGAGCAGCTTGAGCAGATCGCCGCCGTGCACGTTGCCGCTGAAATTGGCCATGTCGGGCGTCATCAAAACCGACATCTGTAGTTCATGTTGGAATTCTGTTGCGGTGTGTGTGTTCATATTGTTGTGCTTTCTTGAGATTAGAGGCCGTCTGAAAAAAACCTACAGCCATTTTTTGCGTGAGAAAAAGGTTAGCAGGCCGATAATCACCAATGCCATCAGGCCGAGCACCATAAAATAGCCGTAACGCCAATGCAACTCGGGCATATTGTCGAAATTCATGCCGTAAATGCCGGTGATCACGGTTAGCGGCATAAACAGGATGGTAATCACAGTCAGCACGCGCATCTGCTGGTTGAGGCGGTTAGACTGAAACGACAAATGCACGTCCATCATGCCCACAACGGTATCGCGCGAGGCATCCAAAGATTCAGTTAACTGCACGGTGTGGTCATACACATCGCGCAGATAAATGCCTGCTTCGCCCTGAAAAATGGTGAAATCGCCGTGTGCCAAACGGTAAAGCACGTCGCGCAGCGGTTGCAGGGTGCGCCGCAGGCGGACGGCATCACGCTTGAGACGGTGGATGCGCCCGAGCAGTTCGTTGTTGTCGATATTGGCGTTAAACAGGGTTTTGTCGATGGCTTCGACGCGGTGGTCGTATTGGTTGAGCGTGATGAAATAATCGTCTATCAAGCGGTCGATAATGCGGTAGGCAAGAAAAGCGGCGGGTTTGTTGCGGATATCGCAGCGGCTGTCGGCCATCTGCTTGCGGATGCTGCTGAACAGCCCCAGCGGGCGCTGTTGGAAAGTAAACACGAAATCTTTGCCCGCAATCAGATAAACCTGATCCGATTGCAGCTTGCCTGCGGTGTATTGATACACCCGCGCGGCGATAAAAACATAATGGCCGTAATCTTCGATCTTGGGGCGCTGCTTAAGGCTGAGAATGTCTTCCAGCACCAAATCGTGAATATCGTAAGGTGCCAGCAACGGTTGCAGCACATGAATATCGTTGATGCCGACAAAATGCAGCCAATTGGTTTCGCCGGCTTCGGGAACGTGCAACCCGGCTACGGATTCCTGCGGCAGAAAATCGGCTTGAAAAAAACTGCCGGCAGAATAAACGGTTTGGTGCAGCGCATGTTGCGGCACATTAGAAATATCGCTGCGCGGCACCGCACCTTCGGCAGGCGGAAACGGTGTGGAAACGGTGGTATCGGTCATATCGGTTACATCATGGTGAGGCCGTCTGAAAAACTGCGTGTTACGCCTTTACGGCAAAGCGGCTATTTTATACCTTTATATTTATACCCGCCCGGCCGGAAGATGTCGATTCCGATTAACTGCGGCTATGGTGCCTATCAAACACCGCCGCTTTTCAAGTGTGGCATGCCAAAAACAGGCAAGCGGTTTTTCAATGCCAAACTGTTGGCAACGATGTTGCCGCAATCACTCAGGCTCAATTCTGTTTCGGCAATCAGCAGGTTGGCGGGGCGGCCTGCGTGCAAACTCATACGGATTTCGGCGGGAACAAACGGCAGTTTGTGGCGGGCGGCAAAAGCGGCGGCGCGGCGGTTGGCCAGTTTGAGCATAGGCGTGAGGGTAACGTCGAGATGAAAACGGCGCACGCCCAAAACAATGATGCGGGCGGCGAACCAATCGGCTTCTTCGGTAAACACGTCCGGGCTGCGGCTGTCGAAATCATGGCGCATGGCGGCAATCAGTGTGGCAACGGTGCGGATTTGCGGCAACAATGCCTCGCTCACTTGGATACCGTCGGTTTGCGGCAGCCCGGTAGCGCATAAATCGCTGCGGTGGGTGTTGCCGTCAACAATCAGATGGCAGCGGTGCAAGGCGGCGGGTTGTGTTTGGGCGGTGTGTAAGGCGGCGGTTTTCATGTTTTGCTCCTGTTCGGTATTTTTCATCTGTTTACAGGCGGCGGATTTTTAAAACCAACAAAAAGCCGCCTGAAAATTCGGGCGGCTCTGTTTCGCGTTTGCTTAAAGTTTATCTGGCATTTCAGACAAGCGCAAAAAAGTACCGCACGTTTGTGTGGTACCAATAAAAATAAGCAAAGGGGCGAATGTTTGAAGTGTTCATGGGCGGCAATTTAAAACAAAGCGTCGAGAATTGTCAATATCCATTGTGCAAATGCAGCAATCATGGCGATAAGTTGTTGTAATCCTTCCATTTTATTTTTCTCCCCATTTCGGCATCAACATGTGCGGTATGCGCAGTTGGTCGAGAATGCGCGCCACCACAAAGTCCACCAAATCGCCGACCGACTGCGGATGGTGGTAAAACCCTGGCGAAGGCGGCAAGATAACCGCACCCAAACGGGCAAGAGCGAGCAGGTTTTCAAGGTGCAGGGCCGACAGCGGTGCTTCGCGCGGCACCACCACCAGCGGACGGCGCTCTTTCAGGCACACATCTGCCGCGCGTTCGATCAAATGGTCGGAAGTACCGTGCGCCACCGCTGCCACAACGCCCATACTGGCCGGGCAGATAATCATGGCATCGGCGGGGTTGGTGCCCGAAGCCGGCGGCGCGAACCATTCGTCTTTGCCGAACACCCGCAACTGCTGCGCAGAAACGCCGTATTTTTCACATAACAACGCCTGGCAGGCGGCGGGCGACGACGGCAGGGCAAGGTTCGCCTCCTGCTGTGCCACCACTTGCGCGGCTTGGGAATACAGCAGCCACACGGTTTTACCGCTTTGCAGCAGGCATTCGAGCAGACGGATGCCGTAGGGCATGCCCGACGCGCCGGTAAAGGCCAGGGTAACGGTTTGTATCGGATGCGGCTGTGTATTCATATGCGGGTAGTTTTTGCAAAAGCGGCCATTATAATACGGTTGTTTTTCAGACGGCCTGTTGGTTTCTACAAAGTGAAGACCGTCTGAAAAAAACGGTTCAATCCATTCTCAATCTATGCTGCGTTCGATTTCCACGCCCACTTCGCGCACATCGGGCAGAATGCCGGGTTTCACAATCCTCACCCGCACCCATTGCGCGCCGAAATCGGACAACACTAAGTCGGCAACGTGTTCCGCCAATGCTTCGAGCAGCAAAAAATGCTGGTTTTTCAAACTGGCGCGCACGGCATCGCACACATCGGCATAGTGGACAGTTCCATTGATATCGTCGTCGGCACCTGATTTTTCAGGCACACCGACAACCAGATCCAACAGCAGGGTTTGCGGCTGCTCGCGTTCCCAGTCGTACACACCGATCAAGGTTTCGGCTTTCATTCCGTGTAAAAAAATTTTATCCATTTTCAGTTGTGCCGTTTTCACGTTAAAATCAGTTTTCCATTCTAAAACAAAAGTTGCTGTAATGTTTAATTTCTTGGTTGTAACGGCCGGTTATGTAATCGGCTCGCTTTCTTTTGCGGTGATTGTGTCAAAATTTTACGGCATGGCCGACCCGCGCACCTACGGCTCGGGCAATCCCGGCGCCACCAATGTTTTGCGCAGCGGCAAGAAAAAAGCGGCGGCCTTAACCCTGTTGGGCGACGCGCTCAAAGGCTTGGTGGCCGTGTTGTTGGCAAAATGGCTGCAAGAACCGCTCGGTTTGGATTCCGCCACCATTGCTTTGGTTGCCGTGGCCGCACTGGTGGGGCATATGTGGCCGGTGTTTTTCAACTTCAAAGGCGGCAAAGGCGTGGCCACCGCTTTGGGCGTGCTGCTAGCATTATCATGGCCGACCGCTTTGGTTTGCGCCGCCGTTTGGCTGGTGATGGCTTTCGGCTTTAAAGTGTCTTCACTGGCGGCGCTGGTGGCCACCGTTATCAGCCCGCTGGCAGCCTATTTCTTTATGCCCTACCCTTCATGGGTTTTGTCGACGGTTGTTATCGCCCTTTTGGTGCTTTACCGGCATAAAAGCAATATCAGCAACCTGTTGAGCGGGAAAGAGGGAAAAATCGGCGAAAAAGCAGACGCACAACAGCCGGATAAAGAAACCGAATAAAACCAAGCACAAAGCAGCCCGGGCTGCTTTTTTACATTTGATTCACTATAGTTAAACCACTTACCCAATAACAGTTTCGTCATACTCGGGCTTGACCCGAGTATCTCAAAATTTTTTGAAAATCAAGATACTCAGGGCAAGCCCTGATATGACGAATGTACTTTCTTAAGTTGATTGACTATATACATTTGATTCAAAGGATACGGAACAAGATGACGGGCAAACATATGCGTTTTTCAGACGGTCTGAAAAAATATCTGGCCGCATCGGCTGCTTTTTTGATGTCGTCGTGCGCACTGGTGCAATACCAACCCTTGCAAACCATTCAAACCGTCGATACCGAAAAAGGCTACCGCCTCGAAAAAAACTTCGAGCGCGCCAGAGCCGACGATACTTTCGTGGTGCTGATGTTTTCCGGCGGCGGCACGCGGGCGGCGGCTTTGGGCTACGGCGTGTTGGAAGAGTTGAACCGCCAGAAAATCAATTTCGGCGGCAAAGAACAGAGCCTGCTCGAAAGCGTCGATTTGGTTTACGGCGTTTCGGGCGGATCGGTGCTGGCGGCCTATTTTTCGCTGCACGGCAAAGAAACCGTTCCCGCGTTTGAGCGCCGCTTTTTAAAGCAGAATTTCCAGCGCCAGTTTACCAAACAGGTATTTTCGTTTGCCAACCTGCCCCGCATCACCTCGCCCGAATACGGCCGCGGCGATTTGCTGCAAGAGCAGTTTGAAAACACCCTGTTCCGCAACGCCACGTTCGACGATCTCGACAAACGCCGCAAAGGCCCGTTTGCCGTGATTTCCGCCACCGATATGGCGGCAGGCAGCCGTTTGGATTTTATTCAGGAACACTTCGACGCCATGTGCCTGAACCTATCCGATTTGCGCATCGCCCGCGCCGTGGCCGCCTCCAGCGCCGTGCCGCTGATCTTCAGCCCGATCACGCTCAACAACAACGGCGGCAACTGCGGCTATGTATTGCCCGAACGCTTGCGATATACGTTAACCGACGAGAGTGTGGGCAAATTGCAGCAGCAAACCCGCCGGGAGCTTACCCGCACTTACCACAGCCAATATAACGATAGCACCAAACGCCCGTATATCCACCTGCTCGACGGCGGCCTCACCGACAACCTCGGCCTACGCGGCGTGTTGGATATCGTTGACGTGCGCTCCAGCGAGGCCCTGCAAAAACAAGTAACCGCAGAAAATATCCGTCGCATCGTGATTATCAACGTAAACGCACAAAACCAGATTACCAGCCGTATCGACCAATCGCCCGCTATCCCGGGCTTTGCCGACGTGGTGGCCGCCATCGTCGATATTCCCATCGACAAATATTCGCAGGAATCGCTGCGGCGCTTCCGTGCTTTTGTTGATCAATGGAACGAAAACGCCGCCAAACAGCCCGACGGCCAAAAGCGCAGCATGTATTTCGTGAGCCTCAATCTGCGCGACCTGCCCGAATCGCAGCTGCGTAAAAACGTGTTGAACATCCCCACCACGTTTTACCTGCCCCACAACGACATCAACGATTTGAAATCCGCCGCACGCACCCTGTTGCAGCAATCCGGCGAATACAAGCGCCTGCTGGAAGACTTTTCGGCACAACCGGCACAACCCGCCGAAAAGGTTTATCCGCCCGTGTGGTTTGTGGGCGAAGGGCCGCAACTGCCCGACAAAAACGCCAAAACCGATTATGATGCCCCGTGGGCGCAATAAGGAAATTGAGACCTTTACAAAAATTTCAGGCCGTCTGAAAACTTTTAACGCTGAAAAACTGCGTTATCTGTTTTCAGACGGCCTGTTTTATCCGTTCAAACAAAACACTCACTTGCTGTGCAAAAACCGCACCGCTTCTTCCCACTCGCCCGATAAAATCAGCGGCAACCCTTGCAGGGATTTGGCAACGGCATCTTCGATTGCCTGCCTGTCTTCCGCGCTGGGTTTGTTGAGCACATAGCCCACCACCAAATTGCGGTCGCCGGGGTGGTTGATGCCCAAACGCAGGCGGTAGAAATTCGGTGTGCCGAGCCTGGCTTGGATGTCTTTCAGGCCGTTGTGGCCGCCGTTGCCGCCGCCGAGCTTGAAGCGGATGCGCCCGCAGGGAATGTCGAGTTCATCGTGAACCACTAAAATTTCTTCGGGTTTGATTTTGTAGAACGAGGCCAATGCGGCCACGGCTTGGCCGGAACGGTTCATAAAGGTGTTGGGCTTCAACAGCCACACGTCGCCTTCGGAGCGCGCCACCCTGGCGGTTTCGCCGAAGAATTTTTTTTCTTCTTTCAGCACGGCCTTCCAAGCCCAGGCCAATTCGTCGATAAACCAAAAGCCCGCGTTGTGGCGGGTTTGCGCGTATTCGGCGCCGGGATTGCCCAGCCCTACGATTAATTTGATTTGCGGCATATCATATTGTTAAGGCCGTCTGAAAGAAACATTTTCAGACGGCCTTTGTTTCCTATATAAAAATCAGTTTTCTTTTTCTGCTTCCACCCGTTTGCGGCGGGCTTCTTTGGGGTCGATAAGCAGGGGGCGGTAAACTTCTACGCGGTCTTTATCACGCAGCACGGTGTGGTCTTTCACCGCTTTGCCGAAAATACCCAGCGGCGCATTTTGCACGTCGGCTTCGGGAAATTCCTGTGCGATACGGCTTTGCAGCACGGCTTCGCGGGCGGTTGTGCCTTCCGGCACGCGCAGGGTTTGGAGCAGTTGCTTTTCCGCCGTGCCGTAAACGATTTCGATTTCAACCATAGCGGCGGTTGGCCTCTTTCACGAATGCGTCCACCAACGTGCCCGAAAGGTGGCTGAACACGGGCGAAATCAGGGTGGAAAGCAGCGCGCTTGAAAAATCGTATTGCAGTTTGAATTCGATTTTGCAGCAGTCGTCGCCCAGCGGAATGAATTTCCATGTGCCGTGCAGGGCTTTAAACGGCCCTTCGAGCAGATCGATATGGATTTCGCGGCCGGGAACGTTGTGGTTGTGGGTGGCAAACGACTGCTGCACGCCCATATAGTCCATAAACAGCCGCGCCTTCAGCTCGTTGCCGCTGCGCTCGATGATTTCGGTTTTGCTGTACCACGGCAGAAACTGCGGATAATCTTCCGCCCTGTCGACCAGCTCGAACATCTGTTCGGCGCTATGCAGCACCAGCATATTTTTTTCTACGGTTTTCATGTTTGTTTACACGCGGGAAAAGCCCGCATTATAAATGGAATCTTAAAACGGCACACGTTTTCAGACGGCCTGAAAAAACACCGCCAACTGCCACACCGCCCAAGCGGCTACCAGCAAACCCGCCGCCAGGCGCAGCGGTTTTTGCTGCAACACGCCTTTCAACTGCGCGGCAAACCAGCCCATCGCCAGCAAATTAGGCAGCGTGCCCAGCGCAAAAGCCAACATATACAATCCGCCCTGCCCCGCACTGCCGCTGCCCAAGGCATAGAGCGACGCGCTGTACACCAAACCGCACGGCAGCCAGCCCCACAGCATTCCCACGCCGAAACAGGCCGGCACGCTGCGTATCGGCAACAGCCGGTTTAACAGAGGGTTGAGCCGTTTCCACACCGGCTTGCCCAACGATTCGACCTTCACCGCCCACGAAGACAAACCGGCCAGATAAAGCCCCAACAGCAGCAGCAAAACATTGGCCGCCACAAACAGGCCGTTTTGCAGCCAGCGGGTTTGGTCGAGCGAAATCCCGATTTGGCCGAGCAGCCCCAACAACACGCCTATCAGCACATAGCTGCAAACGCGCCCGGCATTCAAGAGCACAATCAGCCAGAAACGGTTGATATGCGGCGGCAGTTGCAAGGCAAACGCGCTGCTTAATCCGCCGCACATGCCCACGCAATGGCCGCCGCCGAAAAAGCCGAGCAGAAATAAGGTTAGCAGGGTGATGTCGCCGTTCATGGCCGTTGGTTAGAGATAAAACACGCACTATTGTAACAATATTGCCAAGAGGCCGTCTGAATTTGTAAAAGCGGGTAATATCTGCAACGGTTGTGCGGCAACTTTATCTTAAACCTTGCAGTAATACCGTAATGCAGTATCATCATGCCAACCGCTTAGGCGGCATTTTCCAACCATATTTTTAGGAGCAAAACATGGGCTTATTCAGCTTCATTAAAAACGCCGGCGAAAAACTGTTCGGCAAAGACGAACAGGAAGTAGCGGCCGCCGCTGCGGCCAATGTGGACGACCTCAACGCCAAAGCGGCGGCGGCCATCCAAAGCTATGTCGAACAACAAAATCTGGGCCTGAGCGGCTTGAGCGTGGCATTCGACGGCGCCAGCGGCCAGGTAACCCTGAACGGCAGCGCACCTTCGCAAGAAGCCGCCGAAAAAGCCGTTTTGGCGGCAGGCAACGTAACCGGCGTCGCGGGCGTGCAAAACAACCTGCAATTCCCCGCCGCCGCCGAAGCGCAGTATCACGACGTGGTGAAAGGCGACACATTGTCGGCCATTTCTAAAAAATACTACGGCGATGCCAACAAATATATGAAAATCTTCGAAGCCAACAAACCCATGTTGAGCCATCCCGATAAAATCTACCCGGGCCAAAAACTGCGCATTCCCGAATAATCCGGTTTTACCCTATCCGGCAAACAGGCCGTCTGAAACGTTCAGACGGCCTGAAATTTTGGAAAGGAACCTTTCTGTTAATCAACAAAAAATGTTGGAAATCTTCGCGTTGTTTATGTATTTAAAAGCCTATTTCGTATCAGCTTATCCCCGCTTCAACCCGCGCTCGAAGTCTTCCAGCATATCCAGCTCGAAACGGCTGAAGCCCGCCCGTTCGCGCGCTTCGATGTTTACGTATCCCCTGAAGATAAACAGGTCGTAGCGCGAAATCAGCGTGCGGAACAACGCTACCGGCTCCAAACCGCGCTCGGCGCACAAGTGCCGGTACCAGCGGTTGCCGATTTGCACGTGCCCCACCTCGTCGCGGTAGATAATGTCGAGCACGGCGCAGGTTTCGGCGTCGCCCTTTTGTGCGACTTTGGCGCGGATGGCGGGGGTAACGTCCAGCCCGCGCGCCTCGAGCACGCGCGGCACCAAAGCCATGCGCAGCAGCGGGTCGAACGCGGTTTTGTAGGCCATGTCCCACAGATGGTTGTGCGCCTCGAAATCGCCGTAATCGAAGCCGTGCGCCTGCAAACGCGCGCGCATCAGCCTGAAATGGCCGGCCTCTTCTTGAGCCACGCGTATCCAGTCGGCAGTAAACGCCGCGGGCAGGGTGCGGAAGCGGTAGGCTGCATCGAGCGCCAAATTCACGGCGTTGAATTCGATGTGGCAAATCGCGTGCAGCATCGCCGCGTAGCCTTCGGGCGTATTCATTTTACGCGGGCGCACGGCGTTGGCCGGCACCAGCTCGGGCTTGGTAGGGCGGCCGGCGAAGCGGAAATCTTCGGGCTTTTCCGCCGGCGCGTTATCCAGCAGGCCGTCTGAAAAAGCTGCGGATATTTCATCGGTTAAGCGGCATTTTGCTTCAGGATCGCATTCGTTTAACGCAGATAAAAGCGCGGGAAAAACGGATTGTGTTGTATTCATGTGATACATTATA
>JBHALY010000274.1:0-3353 GCA_041827905.1 Neisseria dentiae | reverse complement strand
CCCCAGCGTTTGGTGGTTTTGATGGTTAACACCGGCCATTGGCATTTGGGGCAGGTTTCGGCTACGGGCGGGTTCCAGGTGGCGTAGTTGCAGTCGGGGTAGGTGCTGCAACTGTAAAACAGTTTGCCGTAGCGCGATTTGCGCTCCACCAGATGCCCTTTTTTGCATTGCGGGCATTCGACGCCGGTGTCTTTGGGTTTTTCCAGCGGTTCGATGTGCTTGCATTTTGGGTAGTTGGCACAGCCGATGAATTTGCTGCCGGTGCGGCTGTATTTGTAAACCAGCTGCCCGCCGCATTTGGGGCATTGGCGGCCTTCGAGTTCGGCCTGTTCGGCGGCTTCCTGCGCGGTGCGCTCGGCAGCCTCTTCGGCGGTTTCGTTAACGTTGCGGGTGTAGCTGCATTCGGGGTAGCCGGCGCAGGCAACGAAGCGGCCGTTGCGGCCGAACTTGATTTGCAGTTTGTGGTTGCCGCATTTGGGGCAGGTTTCGTCAAGCTCTTGGGTGGTGAATTTGGCGCGTTCGATGCCTTCTTTTTCTTCAACCTGCTTGTGGAAGCCTTTCCAGAATTTGTCCATCACCGGTATCCACTCGCGTTTGCCGCTGGCGATTTCGTCGAGCTGGTCTTCGAGTTTGGCGGTGAAGTGGTAGTCGACATATTGGGCGAAGTGTTCGGTGAGGAATTTGTTGACGATTTCGCCGGTGTCGGTGGGGGTGAAGCGTTTTTGCTCAAGGGTAACGTATTCGCGGTCTTTGAGCGTGGAAATAATGCTGGCGTAGGTGGAAGGGCGGCCGATGCCGTATTCTTCGAGCGCTTTCACCAGCGTGGCTTCGTTGAAGCGGGGCGGCGGGGTGGTGAAGTGTTGTTCGCCGTAGATGTTGTCGACGGGCAGGGCTTCGCCTTCGGCCATTTCGGGTAGTTTTTTGTTTTCTTCGCCGTCGTCTTCGTCGTCGGTGCTTTCTTCATACACGCTCAGGAAGCCGGCGAAGGTTTGCACTTGGCCGGTTACGCGGAAGATGCCGTCGCCCACGGCGATATCGACGGTGGTTTGGTCGAATTTGGCGGGCGCCATCTGGCAGGCGACGGTGCGCTGCCAGATCATTTGGTAGAGTTTGAACTGGTCGGCGGTGAGAAACGGCTTCACGCTCTCGGGCGTGCGGTACACCGAGGTGGGGCGGATGGCTTCGTGCGCTTCTTGGGCGTTTTTGGATTTGGTTTTGTATTGTTTGGCCGCGGAAGGCAGATAATCTTTGCCGATTTTGTTTTCGATGTAGTGGCGGATTTCGGTGAGCGCTTCGTCCGACAGGGTAACGCTGTCGGTACGCATATAGGTAATCAGGCCGATGGCGCCCTGGCCGACGTCGATGCCTTCGTAGAGCTGCTGGGCGGTGCGCATGGTGCGGTCGGTGGTCATGCCGAGTTTGCGCACGGCGTCTTGCTGCATGGTGGAAGTGGTGAACGGGGCGGCGGGGTTGCGGCTGCGTTTTTTCTTTTCGATGGCGGCAACGTGCGCGTCTTTGCCCTGCAAGGCGGCCAGCACTTCGGCTTGGGAGGTTTCGGACGGCAGCGAGAATTGCTCGAGTTTTTCGCCTTTGTATTGCACCAGTTTGGCGGTGAATTTGCTGCGGCCTTTGTGGCTGTCGAGATGGAGCGTCCAGTATTCCTGCGCTTCAAAGGCGCGGATTTCGTTTTCGCGCTCGCAAATCAGGCGCAGGGCGGGGCTTTGCACGCGGCCGGCACTCAAGCCGCGGCGGATTTTTTTCCACAACAGCGGCGAGAGGTTGAAGCCGACCAGATAATCGAGCGCACGGCGCGCCTGCTGGGCATCGACCAGGTTGATTTCGATGCCGCGCGGGTGGGCGATGGCGTCGAGCACGGCGCTTTTGGTGATTTCGTGAAACACCACGCGCTGCGGTCGGATGTTTTTCAGGCCGCGTTTGGTTTTGAGGATTTCCTGCAAGTGCCATGAAATGGCTTCACCTTCCCTATCCGGGTCGGTGGCCAGATAGAGGTTTTCGGCTTCTTTGGCGGCGGCGACGATGGCATCAACGTGTTTGGCATTACGGGCAACCAGCTCGTATTTCATGGCGAAGTGGTTGTTTGGGTCGACCGCGCCGTTTTTCGGCACCAAATCGCGCACATGGCCGTAGGAAGCGAGAATTTCAAACTCGCTGCCGAGGTATTTTTTCAGCGTTTTGGCTTTGGAGGGCGACTCTACAATCAAAAGGTTTTTTGCCATGGTCGGTTTCCTGAATGTTGTCAAACAAGCAAAATCAAAATAGTTTGTGTTTCAGACGGCCTGAAATGAGGCCGTCTGAAAAATATTTTATGGTTGTGCGGCGCGGCGGTTTCGGTGGTGTGCCGCCGGTGCCTATTATTATTTATATGATGCGGCTTTATGGCTTGTCAAAACTATTTTTCGGTTTCAGACGGCCTTTTGCCGGGTTTGGTTTGTTTGCGGTAGAGGTAAACCGCCGCCAGCCCCCATAAAAAGTGGACGGAAAGGGCGGGGGAAACGGTGCGGAAGTTATAAATGCCTTTGTGCAGCAGGCGTTGGCTGTCGGGCAGGAAAATCAATGTGATGTGTGCCATCCAATCGCCGACTTGCGTGCTCATTACCACCGAGGTCAGCACGATGGAGAGTGCCGAGGCGTAAAACAAATAAATAAGTGAAGTGCGTAACATAATCTCTGTTTTATATTTATCAAGTGTTGCAAAATATATAAGCGGGAGAGTGTGTCTGTGGAGCAGGCGGGCGCACGAATACAGACGCCGTTTCCGGTGTTGCCGGACGGTGTGCGTATTCGGTGCGCCCGCAGGCTACCAGGGTTGGTTAATTATTAACAGACCCTGGCGTGTGCGGCAGCGGTTGGAGCCGGTGCCGGCGGTGAGATTGGGTTTTCCGTACGGCGCATGTTGCGCCTGTTACCGTTAAGTAAGTGTTTGAATTATTGCTATGGTATTTTTATTGTGTTTCAGGTGCCCGAAGGCCGTCTGAAAATATTTTCAGACGGCCTTCCTGTTTGCTCCCTTATCACCGTGCGGCGGAGGGCACGTTGCCGCACGGGTTTTCCCTTTAATGTATTTGGCGCCGGCAATGCGCCAAAGCTGGCAGGTTGCCGTGTTTTTTCAGCCTGAAGCCTTTGCGAAGGCCCGGTTTGCGTGTTTTCAGTTTCAATGCATCACGGCTTTGCCGTGCAACGCCATCATCAGCTCTGCGCCGATCAGGGCGGGCAGTTCCGATTTGTGCGCCCACAAAACCAGCAGCGTGAGCACTTTGGCCATATCGACGGTAATGTCTTCGGCCGGCAGGTGCGCCAAGGCGTGCACCACAAATTCGCGCTGTTCGCCGTTG
>JBHALY010000273.1:0-9159 GCA_041827905.1 Neisseria dentiae | reverse complement strand
TTCCAAACCGTGCCCCACCGCTTCATGCAGCAGCACGCCCGGCCAACCGTTGCCCAGCACCACTTTCATCGCACCTGCGGGCGCGGGCCGGGATTCGAGATTGGTCAGCGCTTGTTTGACGGCAGCGTTCACATATTGCGCCACACGGCTTTCGTCGAAATAGTCCAAACCGTAGCGCCCGCCGCCGCCCGCACTACCCTGCTCGCGCCGATTGCCCTGTTTGGCAATCACGGTAACGTTCAGGCGCACCATCGGGCGGATGTCGGCGGCGTGGCGGCCGTCCAAACGGGCGATGTAAACCAAATCGTATTCGCAGGTCAGCCCCGCCATCACCTGCACGATGCGCGGGTCGGCGGCTTTGGCCAGCGCCTCCACTTTGTTGAGCAGGGCGACTTTGGCGGCCGAATCCAAACCGGCTATCGGGTTTTGCGTGGTGTGCACTTGCAGGCCGTGATGCGGCACAGCGTCTTTCACGCTGCCGGCCGCGCCTGCCGCTCCGATTACCCGCACGGCCTGCGCCGAACGGTTAATTGATTCTTCGTTAAGGCTGTCGGCATAGGCGAAGGCGGTTTTTTCGCCCGAAACGGCGCGCACACCCACGCCTTGATCGATTTGGAAGCTGCCCGATTTGACCATGCCCTCCTCGAGATGCCAGCTTTCAAAAGCGGTGCGCTGGCAATAGATATCGGCATAATCCACATGGTGGCTGCCAATCAGGCTCAGGCTGCGGGCAAGCTGCTCAGGCGAGAGGCCGTTGGCTTCGAGTAAATCCCGTTGTACGGTTCGGTAGGTTTGCGGCATGGTATTCGGCTGATGAGGCCGTCTGAAACGTTTTCAGACGGCCTGATATGAAAAAAATGTTGAGAGTCGGAATTATACGGGATTTGCCCTGCCGTTGATATGTGGTTTGATTTTGGCTATGGAGGGAATTTACAGGCAGGAATTTTTTACAAACCGGGGCAAAAACATATTTTTCTATGTTTAGTGCAATATATCCAGAACAGATTGCATTTTATTTTATTTATTATCAAATAGTTAAACAAAAATCTGCCATCAAATATATTTTGTTATTGATAATTGTTTTTATTTATATTAAGATATAGACACTTGGCAGTCATCCCAAATGCCGAGTCCATTAAACACCAAATAGCTGATTCCCTTAAACCGTCTTTAACGATACCGGAGTGTGCGTATACGAAAGATTCCGTTCCCTTTACATCAAATACTCAAAACCGAACACCGAACCGCCGTTTAACACGGCGGTTCGGTGTTTTTGGCATATGGAAATCTTTGCAAATCCGCCCGGGCCGAGACGGGAGAATAAATATTTCAGACGGCCTCTACAACTTTCAAACGTCGCAGGCCGTCTGAAAACTGCTAAGGCCGCATCTTCTGCGTGGCCGCCAGCCATTTCGCCAAACCGTGCGTTTCGTCGAGCAGGCCGTAGCGGGCGAAAGCGTCGAGCGTGGCGATCATAGCGTCGTTCATCAGCAGGCCGTCGCACATGGCGGCGGCGAGTTCGGCCACGCCCATGCGTTTGAATTCGGCCACTTCGCCGTCTTGGTTTTCGGGAACCACGCCGGGCGGCAGCACCACATCGAAAATATGCAGCAGCTCGTTGTGCAGCCCGCGCGACACGGGGCGCACGCTCAGGCGGCGGCTGCGGCACGGCAGGTTTTGCAGCAGGCCGGCGTCCAATCCGGCCTCTTCGCCGCCCTCGCGCAGCATGGCTTCCTGTATGCTCTCGCCGCTGGCGATGCCGCCGCCGACCAAGTTGTCGAGCTTGTTGGGGTCGACCGCCTTAAAGGGACTGCGGCGGCCTATCCAGAATACCCATTCGCCGTTGTGTTCGGTTAAGCCGTTGATGTGTACGGCCTGGCTCATCAGCCCCAGCGGGCGGAAAGCCGCGCGCTCAAGTGCAAACAGGGCGTTGCCTGCGTTATCGGTGGCGTCGAACTTTTCGTTGCGCCAGCCGCTCAGGTGGCCGAGCTGGTGCCAACCCTGCGCCATATGTTGCAAACTGTCGCCCATTGCGAGCCAGTTGTCGGTAAAAAGATAAATGCCGTCGGGCTTTTCTTCGAAACGCTCCGGCCAATCCTGCTCCACCCGTTCCAGCCATTTTTCGTTCAGACGGCCTAAGTTCACACCGTTCAGCCACAAATAACGCCAAGCGTCGGCACGCCAGTCGAAATGGTTTTCCAAACGCGCCAGCAGGCGGTTTTGTTCGGTTTCGCCCAAACGGCAGTTAAAGCGGGGCTGGGGAATCATGGTGCGGTTTCCGGAAAATAAACTGGCGGAATTATAACAAGAGCGCCTGCTTTTCTGCTGGTTCGGATTAGGTTTTTTTATCAGACTGCCGCAGGCGGTGTAACCCAGAAAGGCCGTCTGAAAAAACCGCCTATCCGCCGCATAAAGCGCCGCCGCCTGATTTGTTTTACAATACGCCCTTTTATCCGAACCAGCTTTCCGCCGCAATGATTGAAGAACACACTCCCGCCGCCGTGGGCAGCGATTACCTGCTGCTCGGCCAATATGCCGAACGCGCCTATCTCGAATACGCCATGAGCGTGGTGAAAGGCCGCGCCCTGCCCGAAGTTTCAGACGGCCAAAAGCCCGTGCAGCGCCGCATTCTTTATGCCATGCGCGATATGGGCCTCACCCACGGCGCCAAACCGGTGAAATCGGCGCGCGTGGTGGGCGAGATTCTTGGCAAATACCACCCGCACGGCGACGCTTCGGCCTATGACGCAATGGTGCGCATGGCGCAGGATTTCACTTTGCGCTATCCGTTAATCGACGGCATCGGCAACTTCGGCTCGCGCGACGGCGACGGCGCGGCGGCCATGCGCTACACCGAAGCACGCCTCACGCCGATTGCCGAGCTGCTGCTGGCCGAAATCAATCAGGGCACGGTAGATTTCGTGCCCAACTACGACGGCGCGTTTGAAGAACCCCTGCACCTGCCCGCGCGGCTGCCGATGGTGCTGCTCAACGGCGCATCGGGCATCGCCGTGGGGCTGGCTACCGAAATCCCGTCGCACAACCTCACCGAAGTAACCCAAGCCGCGATTGCCCTCTTGAAAAAGCCGTCGCTTACCACCGCCGAACTGATGCAGTATATCCCTGCTCCCGATTTTGCCGGCGGCGGCCACATCATCACCCCCGCCACCGATTTGCAGCAGATTTACGAAACCGGCAAAGGCAGCGTGCGCGTGCGGGCGCGTTACGAAGTGGAAAAACTCGCGCGCGGCCAATGGCGCATCATCGTAACCGAACTGCCGCCCAACACCAGTGCGCAGAAAATTCTGGCCGAAATCGAAGAGCAAACCAACCCCAAACCCAAGTCGGGCAAGAAAAACCTCACGCAGGAGCAGCAAAACACCAAAGCGCTGATGCTCTCGCTCTTGGAGCGCGTGCGCGACGAAAGCGACGGCGAAGCGCCCGTGCGCCTGGTGTTCGAGCCGAAATCCAGCCGCATCGAGCCGGAAAACTTCATCAACACGCTGATGGCGCAAACCTCGCTCGAAGGCAACGCGCCGATGAACCTCGTGATGATGGGCACGGACAACCGCCCCGCCCAGAAAAACCTCAAAACCATTCTGACCGAATGGCTGGAATTCCGCACCGTAACCGTTACACGCCGTCTGAAATTCCGCTTGGGCCAAGTGGAAAAACGCATCCACATTCTCGACGGCCGCATGATTGCGTTTCTGCACATCGACGAAGTCATCCGCGTGATCCGCGAATCCGACGACCCCAAACCCGACCTGATGGCCGCCTTCGGACTCACCGAAATCCAAGCCGAAGACATCCTTGAAATCCGCCTGCGCCAGCTCGCCCGCTTGGAAGGCTTCAAACTCGAAAAAGAGTTGAACGAACTGCGCGAAGAAGAAGGCCGTCTGAAAACCCTGCTCGGCGACGAAAACGAAAAGAAAAAGCTGATTATCAAAGAGATGCAGGCCGATATGAAGCAATACGGCGACGAACGCCGCACGCTGGTGGAAGCGGCCGACCGCGCCACGCTCACCCAAACCACCGCCGACGAACCCGTTACCATCATCCTGTCGAACAAAGGCTGGATACGCAGCCGCGCAGGCCACAACCTCGATTTGAGCCAAACCGCGTTTAAAGAAGGCGACGGCCTCAAACAGGTGATGGAAGGCCGCAGCGTGTGGCCTGTGGTGGTGCTCGATTCGCACGGCCGCACCTACACGCTCGATGCCGCCGAAATACCCGGCGGGCGTGGCGACGGCGTGCCGGTGGCCTCGCTTATCGAGCTGCAAAACGGTGCCCACGTCGTCGCCATGATGACCGGCCTGCCCGACCAACACTACCTATTGAGCAACAGCGGCGGCTACGGCTTTATCGCCAAACTCGGCGACATGACCGGCCGCGTCAAAGCCGGCAAAGTGCTGATGACGCTCAAAGCGGGCGAACAAACGCTGCCGCCCGTGCCCGTGTTCGCCGTGTCGCTCATCAACCCCGACTGCAAAGTGCTGCTGGCCTCAAGCGACAACCGCCTGCTGGCCTTCACCATCGGCGAGCTGGAAGTGATGGCCAAAGGCCGCGGCCTGCAATTGATAAGCCTTTCGGACGGTGCCAAGCTGGAGCACACCGCCGTTACCTCGTCGCCCGAATTCATCGTCGAGAGCACCGGCAAACGCGGCGCCGAACACAAAGAAAAACTGCGCATTCAAGATATAAACAACAAACGCGGCAGAAAAGGCAAAATTTTAGAGATTTCAGGCCGTCTGAAAAGATTATCCGGCGCAGATTCGGTATAATTACGGCATTGCTGTTTCACAGCCGAAATAATCAACATAAAACACGGCAGCGCATACGGACGGGAGGGCCGCACAACGGCAACCGGTGCGCAGCCTGCAAACACCACCTGAAAAATAAAACGGCTGAAGAATAAATACTTTAACCCTTCACAAAAGCCGCTTTTAACTGCCCGGGCTTACCGCCCGGCACCTGCACGCAGCCGATTTGCACCGAAGCTGCGGCATTTTTACAACATAACAATATCCGCCCGTCCAAAACAACAACAATACAACAGGCCCTACATTACATGAGCGTAAACAGATTATTCCTCAAACACGACTGGGAAACGCTGAACGAGCGCATTCCCGGCCTGATCAACATCGCCCGTATCGCCATCGTGCTCTCGCTGTTGGTATTCCACTTGGTGAGCGTGTATTCGGGCAACGAAACCAAAAACCTGTTTCCGCCGCTGGAGTTTTACACTTGGGCGGCGATTTACGCGGCTTTAATCCTGCTCACCATCTTCAAGCCCGACTGGCAGTTGCAGTCGCTCGATTTGCCCAATGCCAGCGCGGTGGTCGATATCAGCATGATGCTGATGCTCACCTTCATCACCGGCGGCATAGACTCCGGCTTCGGCATTCTCGTGCTGCCCTTTATCGCCACCTCGTGCCTGCTCAGCCACGGCCGCTATCCCATGCTCTATGCCAGCTATGCCTTCCTGCTGATTTTGCTGAGCATGTTTCTGGCCGGCCAGATTCAATTCCACCCGCTCGAATGGGACAGCCGTTCCATCGTATCCGCCGCCCTGCTGGCAGGCGCCTGCTATCTGGTGGCTGCCTTAACCGCGTTTTCCGCCACTTATCTGCAAGCGGCCACGGAATCGGCCGAAAAACACCAACTGGCCTACCGCCGCGTAAGCGGCCTCAACCGTTTGGTGCTCAACCGCGTGCAGGAAGCCGTTATCGTAATCGACGCTTCGCAGCGCGTGTGGCTGTTCAACCGCCAAGCTAAAACCTATTTCCCCGGTTTGGAAGTCGACAAACAGGAAACCGTATTTGCCGAGCTGGTTTCGCGCTGGCAATACCAACCCGATAAAAACTTTGAAACCGACATCCACATTTTCCAACACTCCATGCACGTTCGCGCCGTGCCGCTGATTCAGGAAAAAACCGAGCTGCTGATGCTGTTTGTGCGCTCGCTGCGCGAAGTGGCCGCCGAAGCGCTGGCCACCAAACTGGCCTCACTCGGCCAGCTTACCGCCAATCTGGCGCACGAAATCCGCAACCCCATGTCGGCCATCCGCCACGCCAGCGACCTGCTGCACGACGGCGACGATGCCGATGCCACCAAGGCCAAGCTGCACAACATCATCGACACCAATATCCAGCGCATCGACAAAATGCTGGAAGACGTGTCGCTGATTAACAAACGCGACAGCGTCAGCCGCGAGCCGATCAACCTGATGAAATTCTGGCTGGAGTTCAAACAGGAGTTCACCCTCAACAACCCCGATGCCGTCGGTTGCCTGCGTATGAACATGGACGGCAGCAACCTAAGCGTGTTGGCCGACCCCATGCACCTGCAACAGATTATGTGGAACCTGTGCAATAACGCCTGGCGCCACAGCCGCCAAGACCAACACGCCATCACCGTGCTAATCAAACCAAGCGGCCGCATACACATTTCGATCGTAGTGGCCGACAACGGCACCGGCGTGCCGCCCGATGTGCGCAACCATTTGTTCGAGCCTTTCTTCACCACCGAAAAACAAGGCACCGGCCTGGGGCTTTATGTGGCGCGCGAACTGGCGCACGCCAATTTGGGCCAACTGCACTACCACCCCGAAATGAACGGGTTTGAACTGATTTTACCGAGAGAAACCGATGAGCAACCATAACCTGCAAGACCCCGTATTGGTGGTGGACGACGAAGCCGATATCCGCGACCTGATGGAAATGACCCTGATGAAAATGGGGTTGCGGGTACAAACCGCCGTGGGCGTGGAAGATGCCAAAGACAAGCTCGACAACAACGACTATTCGTTGGTATTAACCGATATGCGTATGCCCGACGGCTCCGGCCTCGAAGTGGTGCAATACATCGACGAATTGGCGCTCGACACCCCCGTGGCCGTCATCACCGCCTTCGGCAATGCCGATCAGGCCGTCGAAGCCCTGCGCGCCGGCGCATTCGACTATCTGCAAAAACCGATCACCCTGTCGCAACTGCGCTCGCTGGTGAAATCAGCGGTGAAAATCAGCGAGCCGGGAGAGCACGCACCGGCCGCCGCACAGCCTGCCGAACCGCCGCCCGTACAAACCGCACCGGCCACACCCGCTTTCGCCAAACCGCAGCCTTCCCCTCCGCACACCGCGCGCGTGCCATTTCCTTCCGCACCGCCCGCAGCAACACGTAAAACCAGTTCCGCCCTCACTCGCTCGGCAGGCGTGCCCGAGGGGCTGCGCTCGTTGAAAGACCGCTTTTCCAGCGGCGAACTTACCGCACGCGTATTGCCCGAAACCGAGCTGGGCGGCGAGTCGGATATGCCGCGCCTGCTGGGCATGTCGCCGCAGATGGTGGAAGTGCGCCACTTAATCCGCCGCCTTGCCAAAAGCGGCGTGCCCGTTTACATCTCGGGCGAATCGGGCACGGGCAAGGAGCAGGCCGCACGCACCATACACGAACTGTCCGACCGTGCCGACAAGCCCTTTATCGCCGTCAACTGCGGCGCGATTCCCGAAAACCTGATGGAAAGCGAATTTTTCGGCTACAAAAAAGGCAGCTTCACCGGTGCCGACACCGACCGTTTGGGCTTTTTCCAACATGCCGACGGCGGCACGCTATTTCTCGACGAAGTGGCCGACCTGCCGCTGGCCATGCAGGTGAAACTGCTGCGCGCCATTCAGGAAAAAGCCGTGCGCCGTATCGGCGACCCCCGCGAAACCTTTGTGGACGTGCGGATTGTGTGCGCCACCCACAAAAATCTCGAAGCATTGGTGGAAAGCGGGGCTTTCAGGCAAGACTTATACTACCGCCTCAACGTGGTGTCGCTGAACATGCCTCCGCTGCGCGAGATGCGCGAAGATTTGGGCGGCCTGATTATGCACCTGCTCTACAAACACCGCAGCGGCAACGAAACCTACAAACTCAGCCCCAAAGCGCAAGACGCCCTGCTGCATTACAGCTATCCGGGCAACTTCCGCGAGCTGGAAAACATACTCGAGCGCGCTGTCGCCCTCACCGTGGGGCAGGTGATCCAATTCGACGATCTGCAAATCAACACCGGCCACACCCTGTCGCTCTCCGCGCTCCCCGAAACCGCCGGTGCGCCGGTTGTCGAACCCGAGCCGGATTCCGGTACACCCGCACCGGATAACGGCCTGCTTGCCCGCTTCGTGCCCGGCCAGATGCAGATTCAGGATTATCTCGACCAGGTCGAGCGCGAAATCATCGAAATGGCTTTGCAGCAAACCCGCTTCAACCGCACGCAGGCCGCCAAGCTGCTGGGCATCAGCTTCCGCTCCATGCGCTACCGCATGGAACGCCTCGATATCAACTGAAGCCCGCCGTTATGGCGAAGCGGCCGTCTGAAACCGTTTTCAGACGGCCGCCCTTCATTCATAATCACTTCTCCCGCCCATCGAAAACCCATCATGCTCTATCTTTACCAATCCAACCGTTTGGAAGACCTGGCTGCCCTGTTCAACCAGGTGCACCGCCTGCAACCGCCCGCCGACCCGCTGGCTGAGGAAGAAATCGTGGTGCAGAGCCAAGGCATGCGGCGCTATCTCAACACTTATCTGGCGCGCGAAACCGGCGTGGCGGCCAACCTGCGTTTCAGCCTGCCCGCCGGGCTGGCGTGGCGGCTGATGCGCGAACTGATACCGGGCATTCCCGCGCTCAGCCCGTTTTCGCCCGAAGTGATGCGCTGGCGTTTGCTGGGGCTGTTTCAAAGCCGGCTTTTTCAGACGGCCTCCGAATACCAAAACGCGCGCGACGCGCTGCAAAGCTATCTGGGCAGCGGCGGTTCGGCGGCCTACCAGCTGGCAGGGCAGCTGGCGGATATTTTCGACCAATATCTGGTGTACCGCCCGCAATGGATAGACGCTTGGCAGCAGGGCAAAACCCTGGGCTTGGGCAGCGGCGAAAACTGGCAGGCAGCACTGTGGCGCTATCTCGACGACGGCAGCACACAAACGCCGCATCGCGTCGCATTATGGCGGCAGCTTCTCGGCGCGCTCGATAAAAGCAAGCTGCCCGAACGCTACTGCGTGTTCGGTATCGCCACCATGGCACCGATGTATCTGCAACTCTTGCAAGCGCTTGCCGAGCATTGCGACGTGCATATTTTCGCCCTCAACCCCAGCAGCGCCTATTGGGGCAACGTGATTG
>JBHALY010000272.1:0-5724 GCA_041827905.1 Neisseria dentiae | reverse complement strand
GCGGCCAGCTTCTGCACCTGTTTGTGCCCGGCCAGCGCGAAAATACGGAATTTTTCGGGGTGGCGCGACACCACGTCGAGCGTGCTTTCGCCTATGCTGCCGGTGCTGCCCAAAATAGTTAAGACTTGTTGTGTCATGGTTTGGTTCTTTTGATTCAGGCCGTCTGAAAACACGGTACGGCCTGCGTTTGGTTTCAGACGGCCTGAAATAGCTCGGAATTTCAAATAACGGTGGTTAAACCGGCCGTTAAACTTTCAGACGGCTTATATTCAGCCGAACAAAGCCATCATGGCCGCATACACGCTCAACACGGCAATCAGGCTGTCCACACGGTCGAACACGCCGCCGTGGCCGGGCAGCAGGTTGCTGCTGTCTTTGATGCCCGCCGAGCGTTTGAACCAGCTCTCGAGCAGGTCGCCGCCTATGCTCACGGCGGTCAGCACCCAGCCGGTGAGCACGGCGCCGAACCATGAAACGTCGAAAGCCAGCCAGCCCGCGCCGTTCACCCAAATCATATAAACGGCCACGAATAATGCGCCGCCGAGCGCGCCTTCCCAACTTTTGCCGGGGCTGATGGCGGGGGCGAGTTTGTGTTTGCCGAAGGCTTTGCCGCAGAAATAGGCAGCGATGTCGGCCACCCACACCAAGCCCATGATGGCCAGCAGCGATACGGCCGATTCGGCTCCCGGGCGCAGCGACACCAGCGCAAACCAGAAAGGCAGCATCAGCATCAGGCCGGTGGCGTAGGCCTTCCAATCGGCTTTGAGCGGCCATTTTTTATACAGCCACAAAGGCATCAGCAGCAGCCAGAACGCCAGCACCGCCAGCCACGAAACCGCGGGAAGCTGCCAGCCGCCGGCATAGGCGGTGATGCCGAACACGGCGGTGGCGGCAAGATAGTGGTGGTTTTGCGTTTTTTCCATGCCGCTCATGCGGGCGTATTCCCACAGCGCCAACAGGGCAATCAGGCCGCTGAAAGCCGCCCACAGGCCGTCTGAAGCCCAAAACAGCATGCCCAACATTAAGGGCAGCAAAATCAAAGCCGTGATAACACGTTGTTTCAGCATCATTCGCTCCGTTGCTGTTCGGCGGGAAGCTGCTCGCTGGTGCGGCCGAAGCGCCTTTCGCGGGTTTGGAAAGAGCGTATGGCGGCATCCAGCGCGGCATCGTCGAAGTCCGGCCACAGGGTGTCGGTGAAATACAGTTCGGCGTAAGCCATCTGCCACAGCAGGAAATTGCTGATGCGGGTTTCGCCGCCGGTGCGGATAAACAAATCCGGCTCGGGCGCTTCGGAGAGCATCAGGTGTTTGGCCAGCGCTTCTTCGGTTACTTCGGCGGCACCCTCTTCTATCAGCCGGTTAACCGCCTGCAAAATATCCCAGCGGCCGCCGTAATCGGCCGCCACGGTAACGGCGAGGCCGGTGTTGCCTGCGGTTAATGCCTCGGCATCGGCGATGCCCTGCCGTATGGATTCGCTGAAGCGGCTGCGGTTGCCGATCACTTTCACGCGCATATTGTTTTCGTGCAGGCGCTGCACCTGTTTTTGCAGCGCCTGCAAAAACAGCCCCATCAAAAACGATACTTCCTCTTCGGGGCGGCGCCAGTTTTCGGTGGAAAATGCAAACACGGTGAGGTATTGCACGCCCAGTTCGGCGCAGCGCTTAACCATGTTTTCAAGCGCATCAAGGCCGCGCTTGTGCCCCATTACGCGGGGCAGGAAGCGCTTTTTCGCCCAGCGGCCGTTGCCGTCCATAATCACGGCGATATGGCGCGGGATACGGGTGTGCGCCAAAACGGTTTGCGTGCTGCTGTTCATGTGTGCATTCCTTGCGGAAGAATCGGGGGCGGGAAAGGCCGTCTGAAAACCGCCGCAGAATTGCGCTTGTGTTTTTCAGACGGCCTTCGGGCGTTAAATCGCCATCAAGTCTTCTTCTTTAGCCGCCAGCATTTTATCGACTTCGGCGATGTATTTATCGGTGAGCTTCTGAATCTGCTCTTCGCCGCGGCGGGCATCGTCTTCGGAAATTTCTTTGTCTTTCAGCAGGCGTTTGAAATCGTTGTTGGCATCGCGGCGCACGTTGCGGATGGCCACGCGGCCTTCTTCGGCTTCACCGCGCACCACTTTGATCAGGTCTTTGCGGCGCTCTTCGGTCAGCATGGGCATGGGCACGCGGATAACGTCGCCCATGGCGGCGGGGTTCAGGCCCAGATTGGAATCACGGATGGCTTTTTCCACTGCGGCGGCCATATTGCTCTCATACACTTTCACGCCGATGGTGCGCGCATCAAGCAGGGTAACGTTGGCCACCTGGCTCACCGGCACGGGGCTGCCGTAGTATTCCACTTCCACTTGGTCAAGCAGGCCGGTATGGGCGCGGCCGGTGCGCACTTTGGCCAGGTTTTCGCGCAAAACTTCAAGCGAACGCTGCATTTTGGCATCGGCGGTTTTTTGAATGTCGTTAATCATTGTTACACTTCCAAAACTAATAAAATCAATCAGATAATAACAAAGGCCGTCTGAAAGCCGCAGCCGGGGCGGCCTTTA
Organism: Neisseria dentiae; assembly: GCA_041827905.1. Classification (GTDB taxonomy): domain Bacteria; phylum Pseudomonadota; class Gammaproteobacteria; order Burkholderiales; family Neisseriaceae; genus Neisseria; species Neisseria dentiae_B. The sequence continues at coordinate 3,179 of JBHALY010000272.1, read as the reverse complement.
TCCGAGAATAACAAGCCATAGTACCGCGCTTGGCCGTTTCCGACAAGTTTGCCGGGCGGTTTGGTGCGGTTTGTATTTGGGCTTTGGCCAAGCTTTCGGGCTGTTAAAAGGCCGTCTGAAAATGTTTTTCAGACGGCCTTTCGATAATGCACCCGCTTAGCAATGCACCAGCGTGCCTTCGTCTTCGCCGGCAATCACGCGCTTGAGGGCGCCGTCTTTGGCGATGCCGAACACGACGATGTTCAGCTTCTGTTCGCGGCAGAGGGCGAAGGCGGTGGCGTCCATCACGCGCAGGTTTTTGCTGATGGCTTCATCGAAAGTGATGGTTTGGTAACGGGTGGCTGAGGGGTCTTTTTTCGGGTCGGCGGTGTACACGCCGTCGACATTGGTGGCTTTGAGCATGATGTCGCAGTTCATTTCGGCGCCGCGCAGTGAGGCGGCGGTGTCGGTGGTGAAGAAGGGGTTGCCGGTGCCGGCGGCGAAGATCACCACTTTGCCCTCTTCGAGATATTGGATGGCTTTGGGACGGGCATAGGTTTCGGCGATTTGCTGCATGGAAAGGGCGGATTGCACGCGGGCTTTGATGCCGAGCGATTCGAAGGCATCTTTCAGGGCCAGCGCGTTCATCACGGTGGCCATCATGCCCATGTAGTCGGCGGTGGCGCGGTCCATACCCTGCGCTTGGGTGGCCACGCCGCGGAAGATGTTGCCGCCGCCGATAACCACGGCCACCTGCACGCCCATATCAACCACTTCTTTCACTTGGCCGACAATCTGCATGATGGTGTCGCGGTTGATGCCGAAGGCGTCTTTACCCATCAGGGCTTCGCCGGAAAGTTTCAATAAAACGCGCTTGTATTTAGTTTGCTGTGTCATGGGATACCTTGCTTTCTTCGGGTTTGGGGAGGCCGTCTGAAAGGTTTCAGACGGCCTTTTCGATATTCGGCGGCAACGTTTTCCGAAAACAATGTGATTGTAGTGTGTTCTTATTGGTTTTCAAAGTGTTGTGCAAAACTGCTTTCAAAAAAAAGCACCCCGATTCTGCATGAATCCGAGTGCTTTTCTGTTACGCGGTGGTTTACACCTTGGCAGCGGCGGCTACTTCGGCTGCGTAATCGACTTCTTTTTTCTCGATGCCGTCGCCCACTTTATAGCGCACGAAACGCACAACTTCGGTGCCGTTTTCTTTCAGGAACTGGGCAACGGTTTGGTCGGGGTTCATCACGAACGCTTGGCCGTTAAGGGTGATTTCGGCCAGGAATTTTTTGATGCGGCCTTCAACCATTTTGGCGGCGATGTCGGCGGGTTTGCCGGATTCGATGGCTTGCTGGGTGTAGATGTGGCGTTCTTTTTCAACGGTTTCGGCATCTACTTCGGCTTCGCTCACGCATTGCGGTTTGGCGGCAACGATGTGCATGCCTACTTTGCGGGCGATGTCTTCGGAACCTTTGTATTCCACCAAAACGCCTTCGGTAGCCAGCGCGCCGTGGATATAGGCGGTGAGGCTGTTGGGGGTTTCGATCACTTCGAAACGGCGCACAGACATATTTTCGCCCAGTTTGGCGATGATGGCTTTGCGCTCTTCTTCCACCAGTGCGCTCAGTTCTTCAACGGTGGCCGGTTTTTTGGCGGCTGCGGTTTTGGCTACGGAATTGGCGAAAGCCACGAAGCCGGCATCTTTGGCAACGAAGTCGGTTTCGCAGTTCACTTCCACCAGCGCGCCGGTGTTGCCTTCGATGGCGAACGCCAACACGCCTTCGGCGGCGGTGCGGCCTGCCAGTTTGCCGGCTTTGGCGCCGGATTTGATGCGCAGGATTTCTTCGGCTTTTTCCATGTTGCCTTCGGCTTCAACCAGCGCTTTTTTGCATTCCATCATGCCTAAACCGGTGGCGGCGCGCAGATCGGCAACCATTTTTGCAGTAATTTCTGCCATTTTGAATCTCCTAGAATTTTGAGTGCGCGGCAATCAGGCCGCGTTTGGGAATCTTGGGGCCGTCTGAAAAGGTTTGCGGTGTTTCGAAGGCATTTTCAGAAGGCCTGTTAGAAAAAGGGGCATACCGCCCCTTGTTTCAACGCCTTATTCGGCAGCGGCTTGGGCGGCTGCTACGGTTTCCTGCAAGGCTTGGTTTTTGCCTTCTAGAACGGCGTCTGCGATGCCGCGGCAGTATAAGCGGATGGCTTTGGCAGAGTCGTCGTTGCCGGGGATCACGTATTTCACGCCGTCGGGGCTGTTGTTGGTGTCCACCACGGCAATCACGGGAATGCCCAGTTTTTCGGCTTCAACCAGCGTGCCTTTTTGGTAGCCGGTGTCGATTACGAAAATGGCGTCGGGCAGGCCTTTCATGTTTTTGATGCCGCCCAAAGAACGCTCCAGTTTTTCAACGTCGCGCTGCATTTCGAGGATTTCTTTTTTGCTGTAACCGCTCTCGGCAGCGTTTTCCAAAACCGCGGCTTTTTCTTCGAGGCGTTTGATGGACTGCTTCACGGTTTTGTAGTTGGTGAGCATGCCGCCCAACCAGCGGTGGTCAACGAAAGGCATGCCGGCGCGGGTGGCTTCTTCGCGCACGATTTCGCGGGCTTGGCGCTTGGTGCCTACGAACAGCACGGTGCCTTTGTTTGCAACCAGACGGCGCACGGCTTCTTGGGCCTCTTGGAACAGCGGCAGGGTTTTTTCCAGGTTAACGATGTGGATTTTGTTGCGCGCGCCGAAAATGTATTGCTCCATTTTCGGGTTCCAGTAGCGGGTTTGGTGGCCGAAGTGAACGCCGGCTTCAAGCATCTGGCGCATGGTAATTTGAGACATGATTTTCCTTTAAAGGGTTAAGGCATACACTTTCACGCATAGAACCGGCCTTGCGGCGGCACCCTTTCGCGTAAAGTGCGGGCGTTGTTAATAAAAAATAATAAAAGTTTTCACGAATGAAAACTGGCGGATTATATAGGATTAGAGGCCGTCTGAAAAGGGGTTTCTTGATGGCGGATTAAACTCGAGCGGGTATCGGGTCAGTTTGAGACCTTTGCAAAACCCCCAGATGTGGATGCAGTTCAAGGCGTAGCAGCGCAGCGAGCGCAGACATAACATGGAGTTAGGCAAGCGAGCGAGCAGCGCACAACGCAGAAATGCGCCGCAGATGGGGGTTTTGCAAAGGTCTCAGTTTGTTAATCCGCTCTATTTTCCG
>JBHALY010000271.1:0-2803 GCA_041827905.1 Neisseria dentiae | reverse complement strand
GGGAAACTGGCTTTTGGTGAGCAGCGGGAAACCGGCGGCGAAACCGATAAACGAGCCGAAGGTGCCCAGATAGAGTATGCACATAATCCAGTTGTGTTTGCGGCTGAAAATCACCGCCTGTTCTTTAAAGCTGGCTTTGGCGCTGGCCAAGTCGTTCATGCCGAACCAGGCGGCCAGCGTGGAAAGAATAATAAACGGCACCCAGATAAAGCCGGCGTTTTGCAGCCACATCTGTTTGCTTACACCGTCTTTTACCCAAGTTTGCGGCTCGCCGCCCAATGCGCCGAACACGCCGGCGGTAATCACCAGCGGCACCACAAACTGCACCGCCGACACGCCCAAGTTACCCAAACCGGCGTTTAAGCCCAGCGCGGTGCCTTTTTCGGCTTTGGGGTAGAAAAAGCTGATGTTGGCCATGCTGGATGAGAAATTGCCGCCGCCGAAGCCGCACAGCAGCGCCAATACCATCATGGTGATGTAGCTGGTATTCGGGTCTTGCACGGCGAAACCCAAGCCGACGGCGGGCAGCAGCAGGCTGGCGGTGGAGAGCGCCGTCCATTTGCGGCCGCCGAAAATCGGCACCATAAACGAATAGAAAATCCGCAGCGTGGCGCCGGATAGGGCGGGCAGCGCGGCCAGCCAAAACAATTGGTTGGCGGTGTATTTGAAGCCGATATTGGGCAGGTTCACCACCGCCACGCTCCACACCTGCCAGATGGCAAACGCCAACAGCAGCGCGGGAATGGAAATCCATAAATTGCGGCGGGCAATTTTTTTGCCGGTGTTCTGCCAAAAATCTTTATCTTCCGGCTGCCAGTGTTCGATTAAATGCGACATGATGTATTCCTTGTTGAGGTTTTTCAGACGGCCTTTGAAAACATTGAGGCCGTCTGAAAACATTCAGCCGTTGCGTTTGGCTTTAAACGAAAAGTGCATCCAGATCAGCGACACGCACACGGTGCCGTAGAGCAGCATAAAGCTGGTGGAGCGGATGCCGGTGAAGTCTTCGAGCGCGCCGAACATAATCGGCAGCAGAAAGCCGCCCATACCGCCGGCCAGCCCCACAATGCCCGAAACCGCGCCGATGTTGTTCGGATAATCGTCGGCCACGAATTTGAACACCGAAGCCTTGCCCACCGCCATCGCCACGCCCACGGTAAACATCAGGATGGTGAACAGCGTAACGTTCAGCCCGATATGCAGGCTCATGCTGCCGCCGGTGGTTTTAATCACCAAATCGGTTTGCGGGTAAGAAAGCAGGAAAAAACACACCCAGCACACCCACATCACCGCCCAAGTAACCTTATAAGCGCCGAATTTGTCGGAAAGATAGCCGCCGAAGGCACGCAAAACGCCCCCGGGCAGCGAGAAGCAGGCGGCCAGAAAGGCTGCGGTATTCAAGCCCATGCCGTATTCGCCCACATAATATTTGGTCATCCACAGGGCCAGCGCCACATAGCCGCCGAACACCACCGAATAATATTGGCTGTAACGCAGCACGCCCGGGTCTTTCAACAGCGCGAGCTGTTCGCGCAGGGTAACGCTCGAAGAAACAAGATGCTTGGGATCGTGATAGCTGGTGAACCAAAAAATCACCGCCATCGCCAGCATAATGGCTGAATACACGGTAGGCACAACCTGCCAAGTGCCGTAGGTGGTAATCAGCCAGGCCGCCAGAAATTTATTCACGGCCGAACCGGCATTGCCGGCGCCGAACACGCCCATCGCCATGCCCTGCTGGTGTTTCGGAAACCAGCGCGCCACATAAGGCGTGCCCACCGAAAACGAGCCGCCGGCCAAGCCCATCAACAGGCCGATAATCAGGAAATGCCAGTAATGGGTGGCATAACTCATCAGAAAAATCGCCGGCACCGAAATCATCATCAGCGCAAACAGCACGATGCGGCCGCCGTAGCGGTCGGTGAGTATGCCCAGCGGCACGCGGATTAACGAGCCGGACAACACCGGCAGCGCAATCAGAATGCCGTATTGGGTTTGGTTGAAGCCCATTTCCTCCTGAACTTTGATGCCCACCACCGCCAGCATCATCCAAATCATAAAACACACGGTAAACGACAGCGTGCTGGACACCAGCACCGAGTAGCGTTTATAGGTTTCAGAGGCCATGCGCCCCGTCCTTTCTTGCAATAACGATAACATTCTTGGCTCAGCATACCTTACGCTTTCCGGCACACCCTGCGTATGCGCTTGAAGGAGAAAGCGCGCAAAGCATTGGGCATAGGCGGACTAGGCCGAATTGTGCAAAAAAATAGTTATTTGGTAGTAAGCGGAAAAAGCACACCGTAAGGGTGCGCGGATAATGGGGAACAAGGCATTTCAGACGGCCTGCGGCCTTTGCAAAACGCATGGAGGCCGTCTGAAATGTTTGATTTCGTCATTATCGGGCTTGACCCGATAATTTTTGTGGTTCCGAAAAAACGGGTAGGTTGGGTCGAAGACCCAACAAAAACTGCAAAAAAATAATAGCGCATACTGAAAACAAACCGGCCTTAACCTGCCGCCAATGCACGGGCAAACAACACGGTGTTTTCCAGTTCGATATGATCCTGCAAGTCGCTTACCAGCGTTTGCAATTCGGCGTATAAACGCTGCCAGCTCGGGCAGGCTTGGGCCGGCGGTGTGAAATGATCGGTAAGCGCCAAAAGGCGGGCGATGGTTTGTTCGTGCTCTTCGTGCTCGTGCATCATCACGCGGATGGGCATGGCGGCGCCCCGTCCCATACCGTTGGCCAGCATGGGGAACAGAACCTGCTCTTCTTTTTGCATATGCGAGAGCAAATCGG
>JBHALY010000270.1:0-15554 GCA_041827905.1 Neisseria dentiae | reverse complement strand
CACAAATCCACCTTTAAAGAAGAGCTGCGTTACTCCGCCGGTGCGGCGGTAACTTGGCTATCGCCCTTAGGGCCGATGAAATTCAGCTATGCTTATCCGATTAAGAAAAAAGAGGGTGATGAAATCCAACGCTTCCAGTTCCAACTGGGCACCACGTTCTAAAGCGTGAAGGCATCTTGCCCGTTTGGCGCAAGATGCCGCCTTTTCAGCTTCAGGGGATAAGCAGAAGGACTTTATATGAACCGGACATCACATTGGGCGCGCTGGTGCGTCGCCGCCGTATTGGGCCTGTGCCTGATGGGCAATGCCGCCGCCGAGGGCGTGCAGAAAATCGGCTTTATTAATGCCGAGCGTCTGTATCAGGAATCGAGGCAGGCGCAGGGCATTCAGAAAACGTTGGAAAAAGAATTCAGCGGCAAACATAAAGCTTTGCAGAAAATCCAACAGGAAGGCGCGGATTTGGAGAAAAAACTTGCTTCGGGCAAACTTACCGAAGCCGAGCGCGAAACCACCGTCCGCCAGCTCGGCGAGCTGGTGCAGAAATTCCGTCTGCAACAAGAAAAACTGGCCGAAGAATACAACTTGCGCCGCAACGAAGAGTTTGCCGCTTTGCAGCAAAACGCCAACCGCGTGATTATCGATTTAGCCAAAAAAGAAGGTTACGACCTGATTTTGAAAGACGTCATCTATGTGAACAGCAAATACGACATCACCGACCGCGTTATCAAAGCCATGAACGCCCGTTAACGTTTTCAGACGGCCTAATCCTAATTTCACCAAGCAGCCTGATACAGATGCGGCTTATCTCAAATGCATGGGCGCACAACGCAGCAAAAGGCCGTCTGAAAACAGTTTTGCCGGGATTCCGGCCTTCTTAACCGCAAAGGCACCCTCTTTAAATGGACACCGTTTCTTACACCTTGTCGCAAATCACCGCCGAATTGGGCGGAGAATGGCGCGGCAGCGACGTTTCGATCAGCGCGGTAAAGCCGCTGGCGGATGCGTCTGCCGCGCACATCAGTTTTTTGGCCAACCCCAAATATAAAGCCGACGTTACCGAAAGCGCGGCGGGCGCGGTCATCGTGTCGCCCAAAACGGCCGATGAGTTTGCAGGCCGCAATCTGATTGTGGCGCAAGACCCTTATCTTTATTTTGCCAAAGTGGCGCGGTTGTTTTCGCCGGTTGAAAAAGCCAGCGGTCTCATCCACCCGACTGCCGTTATCGAAGCAAGCGCCACCGTTCCCGCCGAGTGCGAAATCGGTGCGCACGCTTATATCGGCGCCGATACCGTGCTCGGCCAAGGTTGCCGCATTTTGGCCGGAGCGGTGGTCGAACACAACTGCAAACTGGGCGACGAAGTCGTTATCCACCCCAACGCCGTGGTTTATCACGGCTGCACGCTGGGCCACCGCGTGGAAATCCATTCCGGCGCGGTTATCGGCGCCGACGGCTTCGGCTTGGCGTTTGCGGGCGATTCGTGGTTTAAGATTCCGCAAACCGGCGGCGTGACGCTGGGCGACGACGTGGAAATCGGCTCCAACAGCAATATCGACCGCGGAGCGATGAGCGACACCGTGGTAGGCAACGGCACCAAAATCGACAACCAGGTGCAAATCGGCCACAACTGCAAAATCGGTTCGCACACCGTGATCGCCGCCAAAACCGGCATTTCCGGCAGCGTAACCGTCGGCAGCTACTGTGTTATCGGCGGCGGCGTCGGCACGGTGGGCCACATCGAAATCGCCGACAAAACCACCATCGGCGGCGGCAGCAGCATCACCCACAGCATCAAAGAAAGCGGCCAGCACATTGCCGGCCCGTATCCGATGCAAACCCATAAAGAATGGGCGCGAAATGCCGTCCATATCCGCCACCTGAGCGAAATGAACCAACGCATCAAGCAGCTTGAAAAAGCCTTACCTTCCCTGCAATCCGCAGAAAATAATAAGGAATAATCATGGAAATCTACCATCCCATCAAAGCCAAAGACATTCACCTCCCCATCGAAGCCAAAGACATCCACAAACTGATTCCGCACCGCTATCCGTTTCTGATGCTCGACCGCATCACCGCGTTCGAGAGCATGAAAAGCCTCACCGCGATTAAAAACGTTACCATGAACGAGCCGCAGTTTCAGGGGCACTTCCCCGACCTGCCCGTGATGCCCGGCGTGCTGATTATCGAAGCGATGGCGCAGGCCTGCGGCACGCTGGCGATTCTGAGCGAAGGCGGCCGTAAAGACGACGAATTCTTCTTCTTCGCCGGCATCGACGACGCCCGTTTCAAACGCCAAGTGATTCCGGGCGACCAGCTCGTGTTTGAAGTGGAGCTGATTACCAACAAACGCGGCATCGGCAAATTCAACGCCGTGGCCAAAGTTGAAGGACAGGTTGCCGTTGAAGCCGTGATTATGTGCGCCAAACGCGTAGTCGATAAGTAATTCCGCAGAGGCCGTCTGAAACCCGGCAAATGGTTTTCAGACGGCCTGCCAACAAAGGAAAGCCTCAATGAGCTTAATCCACCCCACCGCCGTCATCGATCCCAAGGCCGAGTTGGATTCCAGCGTTAAAGTCGGCGCCTACACCATTATCGGCGCGAATGTGCAGATCGGTGCAGGCACCGAAATCGGGCCGCACGCCGTAATCGAAGGCCACACCACCATCGGCGAAAACAACAAAATCTTCCAGTTTGCCAGCCTCGGCGCCCAGCCGCAGGATAAAAAATGGCGCGGCGAACCCACCCGCCTGATTATCGGCAACGGCAACACCATCCGCGAATTCACCACCTTCAACACCGGCACCGTTACCGGCATCGGCGAAACCCGCGTCGGCGACGACAACTGGATTATGGCCTATGTGCATCTGGCGCATGACTGCGTAATCGGCAGCCACACCATCTTCGCCAACAACGCCTCGCTGGCCGGGCACGTTACCATCGGCGACTATGTGGTGCTCGGCGGCTACACGCTGGTGTTCCAATTCTGCCAAATCGGCGATTACGCCATGACCGCCTTCGCTGCCGGCGTGCATAAAGACGTGCCGCCCTATGTGATGGCTTCGGGTTACCGCGCCGAGCCGGCCGGCCTCAACAGCGAAGGCATGCGCCGCAACGGCTTCTCACCCGAACAAATCGCCCGCGTGAAAGACGTGTATAAAATCCTCTACCGCCAAGGCTTGGGTTTGGAGGAAGCCAAGGCCGAAGTGTTGAAAATGGCCGAAACCGCCCCCGAGCTGGCGGTGTTTAAAAACTTTTTCGACACTTCTTCGCGCGGGATTATCCGCTGACAAAAGAGGGCATAAAGGCTTCAGGCCGTCTGAAAATATTTTTCAGACGGCCTTTGCTGTTTCCGCCGGTCAAAAACGGTATGAGACCTTTGCAAAACTCATTGAGGCCGTCTGAAATGTTATAGTGAATTAAATTCAAAATAGTACAGCGTTGCCTCGCCTTGCCGTACTACTTGTACTGTCTGCGGCTCGACGCCTTGTCCTATTCTGAATTTAAGCCACTATAGATCCCGTCATTATCGGGCTTGACGCGATAATCCAGCATTTGCATTAGAGCTGAAAAATGCCGTCTGAAAGCAGTTTCAGACGGCATGGTTTCATGCGCTTCAGGCATGAAGGTTAGGTTTAATACATACCTTCGCGCTCTTCGCGGGTGCTGATATAGATGTTTTTCACCTGGGTATAGGCGGCCAGCATCATTTTGTGGGTTTCGCGGCCGATGCCGGAGGTTTTATAGCCGCCGAACGGTGCGCCCGCGGGCAGGCGGTTGTAGCAGTTCACCCAAACGCGGCCGGTTTCCAGTGCACGCGATACGCGCAGGCAGCGGTTGATGTCTTTGCTCCATACCGCGCCGCCCAAGCCATATTCGGATGCGTTGGCCATTTTCACCACTTCTTCCTCGGTTTTGAACTTGATTACGGTGGCCACCGGGCCGAAGATTTCTTCTTGCGACACGCGCGCATCGTTGCTGTCGGCGGCAATCAGCGTGGGTTCGACAAACTCACCTTTGGCCAAATCGCCTTCCACTTTCTTGCCGCCGGTGATGATGCGGCAGCCTTCCTGTTCGCCGATTTTCACATAGCTCAGAATGGTTTCCACTTGGTTGGCGTTAACCTGCGCGCCCATTTGGGTGTCGTCTTCCCACGGCAGGCCGACTTTCACTTTTTTAAATTCTTCGGCAAGGGCGGCAACGAATTTATCGTAAATGCCTTCCTGCACGAAAATGCGCGAACCGGCGCAGCACACTTGGCCTTGGTTGAACAAAATGCCTTTTTGCGCGCCTTCGAGGGCTTTGTCGAAAGGCATGTCGTCGAAGAAGATGTTGGCCGATTTGCCGCCCAACTCGAGCGTGGCGGGAATCAGCATTTCGGCGGCGGCGATGCCGATGCGGCGGCCCACGGCGGTGGAGCCGGTGAACGCCAGTTTGTTGAAGCCTTTATGGTGCAGCATATATTCGCCCGATTTCGAGCCTTTGCCGGTGATGATGTTCAGCACGCCTTTGGGCAGCAGGTGGTTCACTTTTTGGGCAAACGAGAGCAGGCTCAGCGAAGTGCTGGAAGAGGGGTGGATAACGATGGTGCAGCCTGCCGCCAGTGCGGGAGCGATTTTCCAGGCGGCCATCAGGAAGGGGAAGTTCCACGGGATAATCTGGCCGACCACACCGATAGGCTCGCGCAACACGATAGACAAATCTTCTTCGTCGAGCTGGTTGCAGGTGCCTTCTTCGCCGCGGATCACACTTGCGAAATAGCGGAAGTGGTCGGAAGCCAGCGGAATATCGGCGGCGCGTGTTTCGCGGATGGGTTTGCCGTTATCCAGCGTTTCTTGCAGGGCGAACAGTTCGGCGTTTTCGTCGATAACGTCGGCGATTTTGTTGAGGAGGGCGGCACGCTCGGCGGCGGTGGTTTTGCGCCAGGTTTTGAACGCTTCCTGTGCGGCGGCCACGGCGGCGTCGACGTCTTCGTTGCTGGCGTCGATAAACTTGGCCAAAGCCTCGCCGTTGGCGGGGTTATATGAAACGATGGTTTCGCCTTTGCTGCCTTTGGTCCATTCGCCGTTAATCAGCAGGCCGTATTCTTGGTCAAACACGTTCAGGTTTTTTGCCATGATATTTCTCCTAAGTTTTGAGGGTAAGTCCGGGGTGTGTTGGCATCCGACACTCTGATTAGTGGATTAAATCCACTATCAGGCTCAAGGCTCAGAATAGTAGCTTTCGTTGCCGGATTCAAGCGCTTCGGCGGGTAAATATTTTGCAACAATTTTTTATAAGTTATTAATATTAAACGATTTATTATAAATACCGGCAGAGTGGACAAAAGGTAAAACCGAGTAAAAAGCCGTCTGAAAATATTTTCAGACGGCCTTTATCCGGCGGTTAAAACGCTTGGGAAAACCGGTGTTATTTGTAACCGGCCTGCTTCATCAGCATCACGGCTTTTTTCTGGTTGCTGCCGGCCACCGACACGTTAATCACGTCTTGCTTGAATTTGCCCCACTTGGCCACTTTCGGATCGGGGTTGATTTTCGGGTTGGCGGGGTATTCGTGGTTCAGGTCGGCAAACAGGTTTTGCGCTTCGCTGCCGCTCAACCATTCGATGAATTGCTGCGCTTGGGCGGCTTTTTTGGTGTGTTTGGTTACGCCTGCGCCCGAAACGTTAACGTGGGTGCCTTTGCCTTGCTGGTCGGCGAAGAAGATGCCGATGGGCAGGTTGGGTTTCTTATCCATCAGGCGGCCGTAGTAATAGGTGTTGGCGATGCCCACGTCGCAGCGGCCCGAGCCGATGGCTTCCAAAAGGGCGGTGTCGTCGGGGAAGGGCGGCGCGGCGAGGTTGGCCACCCAGCCTTTAACGGTTTGCATGGTTTTGGCCTGGCCTTGGTTGGCCAGCATGGTGCCTACCAAAGATTGGTTATACACATTGTTTGAGGTGCGCAAACACAGGCGGCCTTTCCATTTGGGGTCGGCCAGTGCGGCGTAGGTGGAAAGCTCGGCCGGTTTTACTTTGGCGGTGTTGTAGAAAATGGTGCGGGCGCGCACCGACAGGCCGAACCATTGGTTTTTCGGGTCGCGCAGGTGGGCGGGGATATTGCCTTTGAGCGTGGCCGACTGAATCGGGCGCAGCAAGCCCATTTGGGTGGCCTGCCACAGATTGCCGCCGTCAACGGTGATCAGCACGTCGGCAGGGCTGTTGCTGCCCTCGGCCTTGAGTTTTTCCATCAGGGGGCCGGCTTTGTCGTTAACCAGCTTCACGGTTACGCCGGTTTTTTTCTGATAGGCTTCGACCACGGGGCGCAACAGGTTGTCGGCGCGCGAAGAATACACCACCAGCTCTTCGGCAAACGCCGGTGCGGCGGCAAACAGCGCCACAGAAACAGCAAGCACCTTTTTCATCATGATTTTTCTTCCTTTATAATAACTTATGAAACAAACGAGGGTTGAAGCGGTTATTCTAAACAACATCACCCGCTAAAACAATATAAATTATCATTTACGATGTAGCAGGATGTATCTGGTTTGCATTCTGAAGCCGCAAAACCGATAATACGCGCTGTTTTCTCTTGAGGCCGTCTGAAACCTTATGAACACGCCCGCATCCAAACTGCTGCTGCCGCGCCTGTGGCTGGCGGCCTCTGTCGTGCTGATTCTGATTCCGCTTGCGGTGATTGTGGCGGCGTTGGGGGAGTTCGACGCCGAAATCTGGACGTTTCTGCTCGACTACCAACTGCCCGAGCTTTTGAAAAACACGCTGTTGCTGGTGGTGGGCGTGGGCGCGGGCACGGCGGTATTGGGCACCACGGCGGCGTGGTTAACGGCGATGTATGATTTCCCTTTGCGGCGTTTTTTCTTTTGGGCGCTAATGCTGCCGCTGGCGGTGCCGGCTTATGTGCTGGCGTTCACCCAAATCGGTTTGTTTGATTACGGCGGCCCGCTGAACAATTGGGTGCGCGCGCATTACGGCATCGAGCAGTTTTTTCCCGAAATCCGCAACGGTTTCGGGTTGGCGGCGGTGATGAGCCTCACGTTTTACCCTTATGTTTACCTGCTTGCGCGCAATGCGTTTTCGAGCATGGGGCAGCGGGCGCTGGAAGCGGGCGCATCGCTGGGGTTGTCGCCCGCGCGCGCGTTTTTCAGGCTGGCTTTACCGATGGCGCGGCCGTGGATTGCCGGCGGCGTGATTTTGGCGCTGATGGAAGTGCTGGCCGATTTCGGCACGGTGTCGGTGTTCGGTTACGACACCTTTACCACCGCGATTTATCAGGCTTGGTTTGATTTCTATTCGCTCGAAACCGCCAAACAGCTGGCGGCTTTGCTGATTACGCTGGTGTTCGTATTGTTGGCGCTGGAGCAGCTCAGCCGCGGCAACCGCCGTTTCAACCAGTCGGGCAAAGCACAGCAGCACCGCCGCAAGCCGCTTTCAGACGGCCTCAAATGGCTGGCGGCGCTCTATTGCAGCCTGATTCTGTTTTTTGCCTTTTTGCTGCCGCTGGTGCAGCTCGGTTTTTGGGCATACGAAACGCGCAACGACGGTTTCAACACCATTTTGTGGCTGAACGCGTGGCATTCGTTTGCCGCCAGCCTGGCCGCTGCCCTGCTGGTGGTGGCGGCGGCGCTGCTGCTGGCGCTGGCCAAACGCGCCGACAAAAGCCGCTTTGCCGCCGTGGCCGCCCGCATCGCCACGCTGGGCTACGGCATTCCCGGCACGGTGCTGGCGGTGGGCGTGTTCGTGCCGGTGGCGTGGCTGGATAATGTGCTGATTGAACATTTAAACTTGCCGGAAGGCACCACCGCCGTTTTCAAAGGCACGCTTTTGGTGATGCTGGCGGCGTATTTAATCCGTTTTCTGGCGGTGGGCTATGCCGCCGTTGAAGCCGGGCTGGAGCGCATCAGCCCCGCGCAGGCCGAAGCGGCGCGCTCGCTCGGCTGCACCGGCGCCGGCCTGCTTCGGCGCATTTATCTGCCGCTTTTAAAAGGCGCGCTGGGCACGGCGGTGCTGATGGCGTTTGTGGACATGATGAAAGAAATGCCGATTACGCTGATGACGCGCCCGCACGATTGGGACACGCTGGCCGTGCGCGTGTATATGTTCACCATCGAAGGGCAGTATGCCAATGCCGCGCTGCCCGCCTTATTGATCGTGTTAACCGGTTTAGTGCCCGTGATTCTGTTTTCGCGCACGGAGAAACATTCATGATTTTAGACGTTTCCAAACTCACGCTCGCTTTCGGCGGCAAACCCGTGTTGCAGGATTTCGGTTTCCGGCTCGAAGAAGGCGAAATCGCCTGCCTGCTCGGCCACTCGGGCTGCGGCAAAACCACCGCCCTGCGCGCCGTGGCCGGTTTTGAGCAACCCGATGGCGGCAGCATCGCGCTCAAAGGAAAAACCCTTTCAGACGGCCGCACGTTTGTGCCGCCGCATTTGCGCCGCATCGGCATGGTGTTCCAAGATTACGCCCTGTTCCCCCATTTAACCGTGGCGCAGAACGTCGCCTTCGGCCTCGGCCGCCACAGCGCCGCCGAACGCGACAGCCGGGTGAAGGCGCTGCTCGAATTAACCGGCCTGCCCGAATACGGCAAACACTATCCGCACCAGCTCTCCGGCGGCCAGCAGCAGCGGGTGGCGCTGGCCCGTGCGCTTGCTCCCAAGCCCGAGCTGGTGCTGCTCGACGAGCCGTTTTCCAATCTCGATGCCGATTTGCGCGCCCGCCTTTCCAAAGAAGTGCGCCGTCTGCTCAAACACGAACAAACCAGCGCCATCCTGGTTACGCACGACCAACAGGAAGCCTTCGCCATGGCCGACAAAATCGGCATCATGCACGAAGGCCGTCTGAAACAGTGGGACACGCCCTACAACCTCTACCACCGCCCCGCCGACGCCCACACCGCCCGCTTTATCGGCACCGGCGTGATGTTGCGCGGAACCGTGCAGGGCGATCGCTGCGTCAGGCTGGCCGCCGGCGAATTCTGCGGCACCGTGCCGCTCGCCTGCCGCAGTTGCGGCGAAGTGGAGGTGTTAATCCGCCCCGACGACATCGTGCACGACGATGAAAGCGCCGTTACCGCCGAAGTGCTCGATAAAGACTTCAAAGGCAGTTATTTCGTCTACACGCTCAAACTCGGCAGCGGCGAAACCGTTTACGCCCACGTTGCCGGCCACCACGACCACCCCGTCGGCAGCCGCATCGGCATCCGCATGGAAATCGAAGATTTGATTGCGTTTCCGGCGTAAACAGCACCATATGGTGAATCAGGCCGTCTGAAAGTTTTCAGACGGCCTAAACCTTTGCATCACCGCCCTTATCCGCCCCGTGCAAATCCGCTACAATAAGCCCACGTTTTCCCACGGAATATTCATGAACACAACACGTTGGTTTTACACGCAGCTTTGGCATATTGCGCCGTTTTTCATCCGCCGCTACCTGCAAAAACGCGCAACCAAAGCCCCCGCCTATCTCGAACATTGGGGCGAGCGTTTCGGCAGCGCGCAGAAAAATCCCGTGCAGCAACCGGTTTGGGTGCACGCCGTGTCGGTGGGCGAAACCCGCGCCGCCGGGCCGTTGATCCGCGAGTTGCGCAGCTATTTTCCCGATGCCCCGCTGCTGCTCACCCAAATGACCCCCACCGGCCGTGCCGCCGCCGAAGCGCTTTACCCCGACGCACAATGCCGTTATCTGCCCTACGACAAACCCGAATGGGTGCGCCGGTTTTTGCAGGAACACCGCCCGCGCTTCGGCATTCTGATGGAAACCGAAATCTGGCCCAATTTGATGCACGGCTGCGCCGAAGAAAACGTGCCGCTGTTTCTCGCCAACGCACGGTTGTCGGAAAAATCACAAAACGGCTATTTGAAAGTGCGCCGTCTGGTCGAGCCTGCCATGCAGACTCTGCGCGGCTGCTACGCGCAAACCGCCGCCGATGCCGAACGGCTGCACTTGATCGGCGCATCCAACGTGCACGTTTGCGGCAACACCAAATACGACATCACCCCCACCAACGATATGCACGAGTTGGCGGCAACCTTCCGCAGCCGCATCGGCAACCGGGCGGTTGCGGTGTGCGCCAGCACGCGCGAGCACAAGGGAACGGACGAAGCCGGACTGCTGTTGCAGGCGTGGCGCGCCTACCACGGCAACGCGCTGCTGGTTATCGTGCCGCGCCACCCCGAACGTTTTCAGACGGCCTACGATACGGCGGTGCGCTTGGGGTTTAAAACCCAAAAACGCAGCGATAACGAAGCGATCGCCGCCGACACCCAAGTGTGGATAGGCGACAGCATGGGCGAATTGATGGCTTATTATCTGGCCGCCGACGTAGCGTTTGTGGGCGGCAGTTTGGTCGATACCGGCTGCCAAAACCTGATCGAACCCGTAGCCTGCGGTGTGCCGACCCTGTTCGGCCCTTCCACCTACAATTTTGCCGCCGCCGCCCGCGGCGCGGTGGAAGCGGGTGCGGCGAAGCAGGTGTTCAGCGCGCAAGAATGGCAATACACCACGGCGCAATGGCTGGCCGATGCGGAAGAGCGCGGTCGCTACGCCGCCTGCGCCGAAGCGTTTGTGGGCAAACACCGCGGCGCCAGCCGCAGAATGGCCGAGCGGATAGCGGAGGCGGTGCAGGAAATATAACCGCTGCGGTATAAATAATCAGGCCGTCTGAAAAATATTTTTCAGACGGCCTGTGCGGTTTAACGGGCTTCTGTTTAATCGAAGCGGATGCTGTATTTCATCTCGCCACCCCACGATACGTTGCCGACGCGGGCCACGGCCTGCACGGCGCGGGAGAGTTGGTAAACGAGTTTGACCGACTGCTCGGCGCTGCCCACGCCGTATTCGTAGCCCATATACAGGCTGTTGGTGAGCTGCTTGCCTACGGTGAGCACCTGTTCGGCGGGGTTCAGCTCGCCCGTTTGGGCGTTGCGGCTGCGTTTGCTGGTGAAGCCGAAGTCGTCCACCAAACCGAGTTTGTCGTTGACGCGGCCGGCTAAAAACGCGCCGGCGGCGGCGGAAAGGGCGGCTTCGTCGCCGTCGCTGCCGCTGCTGGCGCGGTTGAGAATCAGCCACGAGAGTTTGTCTTTTTCGCTCATGGCTTCGTCGGCCACCAGCGAAATGCGCGGGTTGTTGAGGCTGCCCAGCACTTCCACGCCCGCGCCCACGGGCGAGAGGCGGCGCTCGGCACGGATGTTGAGGTTGGGGTCGGAGAGGGGGCCGACAAACGAGATGTGGCCTTTGGTGATGTCGAGGTCTTGGCCGTAGGCTTTATAGCGGCCTTTCACCACGGTTACGGTGCCCACGCCCTGCACGGTTTCGCCGGGCTTGGCGGTCAGCCTGAGCTGGCCGCCGAGGGTAACGTCCAACCCCTCGCCGCTGAAGCGCAGGTTGTTGTTGAGGTCGAGCACCAAATCCATGCTGATGGGGGTGGGGGCGACGGGAGCTTTTTCGGGCTGGCCCAACACCACCACGTCGTCGTCGAGCGTGGGCATAGACGATTTTTGGAAGCCGAAGTGG
This sequence comes from Neisseria dentiae, assembly GCA_041827905.1. Classification (GTDB taxonomy): domain Bacteria; phylum Pseudomonadota; class Gammaproteobacteria; order Burkholderiales; family Neisseriaceae; genus Neisseria; species Neisseria dentiae_B. The sequence continues at coordinate 4,054 of JBHALY010000270.1, read as the reverse complement.
CCCGCATCGGCTTTGAGTGTGCCGGTGAGGGTAACGCCGCTGGTTTCGGTGTAGAGCATTTTGGCGTTGCCGCTGAGGGTGAGGCGGCGGTTGGGTTTGTCGAGCGCGTTGTATTTGTTGAACGCCAAATCCACGTTAACGTTCGGTTCGGCGTTGTTCAGGCCCACCGTACCTTTGAGTTCGACCGTGCCGCCGCGGTGGAAGCGCAGGTTGTCGATAATCCACGTTTGGCCCTGAATGCGCGAACGCAGGATGCCGTTGTCGAGTATCAGCCCCAAGTCTTGGTTGCGGTAGTAGAGGTCGTTGCCGTTGAGCGTGCCGTTGAACTGCGGCTGGCCGACGCGGCCGCCGATGGTGGCCACGCCGAGCAGGTTGCCGCGCAGGCTTTGGCCCACGGGCAGGAAGTTGCGGAAGGTTTCGAGATTGGGTGCGCTGATGCTGATTTTGCCGTTGACGGGGGCGAGTTTGATGTCGTTGCCGAATTGTTGGCTGATAATCAGGTTGCCGTCGAGTTTGCCGTAGCCGGTTACGCCGTCGAGCGTGCTGTCGATGCGGCCGTTTTGGAAGCGGGTGTTAAGCGACAGCGTGCCCAAGCCGAGCATTTGTTTGCGGTAGGGTAGTTCCACGTCGCCGCTTTGGCGGTGGATGTTGAGGTAGCCGCGGGCGTTTTGGCTGTATGACAAGTCCCAGTCGCCGGCCAGCACGAGGTTGTGCCGCACGGGCGGGGTGTAGAAATTGTGTAGTTGCGCGATTTCGAGGTTGTTGGCGCTGCCTTTGGTGGTGATGCCGTTTTTCTTGTCCCACACGAAGTTGTCGAGGTTGAGGCTGCCACCCATCGCGCTCCAGCGGGCGGCGGTCATGGCTACGCGCTCGGCGCCGGCTTCGAGGTTGATGCGGTTTTGCAGTTTGAGGTTGAAGGCGCCGCTGATGTCGAGCACGCTGAGCGTGCCTTTCCATTGCTGTTTGTCGTCCAGCCCGCCGTTGGCGTCGATTTCGAGTTTGTAGGGCTTGCCGTCGAGCGCCAGGCTGCCGCCGCCGTGGATGCGGTGGTTGCGGCCGGTGCCGTTGACGAACAGGTTGACGGCGTCGATAACGGTGGGCTGGCTGCCGCCTACGCTGATGCGGTTGCCTTTGAGTTCGATGTTTAAGGGGCGGGTGTAGTCGGGCGAGCCTTTGAGTTTGAAGTCGAGCGAGTCGGCTTGTGCCACGCCGGTGATACGCAGCTTGCGCGCCTGGCCGGCCAGGTCGGCTTCAAGCTGTTTGGGTTCGCCGGCGATGTAGCCTTTGGCGGTTAGGAGGCCGCCCATGCCGAAGCCGAAGCGGCCCAGATCGGGGGCGTTGATGTCGATATTGAGGCGGTCGCTTTTTTTGCCGAAGCTGCCGTTGGTTTTGATGCTGTTGCTGCCCAAAAGAATATCGGTTACGGCGCGGGCGAGGTGCCCGTTTTCATAAAGCACGTCGGCGCTGCCGCGCAGAGCCACGCCGGAGAGAGTGCTGGGGCCGAACTGCATTTTGCCGCCGTATTTTTGGTTGGTGATTTCGCCGTTGAGGGTGGCGGTGCCGTTAACGTTGCCTTCGGGAAACTGTTTGTTGAGTTTGGCGGGGTTGAAGTTTTTGCTGGTAACGGCCAGTTGCAGGGCTTGGTTTTTAAACAGTTCCAGCGAGCCTTCGGCGTTGATTTCGCCGCCGTTGCCGGGGCGGATGCGGGCGCGTTTGAACAAGATGGTCTGCTGGCCGTTTTTCGCATCGGTTTGCATTTGGATCAGGCCGTCTGAAAGGGCATTGCCGGTGTTTAAATCCCAGCCGGTTTCAAGGTTGCGGAAAGCACCGCCCAAGGTGATGGTGCCGTCGAGGCTGCCGTCGAGTTTCTGCTGTACGGCATCGGCGGCGCTGATGTTGCGCAGGGCGGCGGCCAGCGCGAGCTGCTGTTTGGCGGTGTCGATGTTGCCGGCAAGGTTTACCGTGCCTTTCTGCATCAGTTTCACGGTGGTGTCTTGGATTTTAATCAGGCCGTTTTCGTTAATGGTGAAGTTGCCGATCAGTTCGCGCACGGGTATGCTGCCCGCGTCGGCGGCTGCGGCACCGTGGTTGGCCAGGTCGATGGAGCCTTCGAGCGCGAGGCCTTTTTCAAACGATGGTACAACGGTGGCGTCGAATTCGAGCAGGGATTTGGGCAGGGTGGATAAAAACGCCTGCGGGTTGATGTTGAAGCCTTTCACCTGCACCAGTTTGATTTTGTCGTTGAGTTTGGCGGCAAACGGGTGCAGCACCGATTCGGCATGCAGGCGCACGTTGTCGCCGTCGATGCGGATGTCGGTTTCCATGTCGCGCAGGCTGCCCCACAGGCGGGTTTGGGCGTCGATGGCCTGTCCGTCGAGTTCGCCTTGGCCGTAAATGGCGGCGTTAAGGGCAAACGGGCTTTTTACGCCGAGGGTGGCGCTGCCCGATGCGGTGTTCCACGGGGTTTGCAGGTCGGCCAGTTTCAGGCTGTGCAGTTGGTGGTTGTAAACATACGATGCGCTCAAATGGTTGAGGTAAACGGTTTGGCGGTCGGCGCGCGAGCCTACGCTGATTTTGCCGGTTTCGAGTTTGTCGAGCGCCACTTCAACGGGCAGGCTCACGCTTTCGGGCAGGCCGGTTGCCGGTTTTTTTTCAGACGGCGGCACGGGCTTGGTAACGATTTGGATGTCACCCGCAATCAGGTGTTTGATGTGCAGTTTGCTTTGCGTGAGTTCGCGCGGGTTCCAGTCGAACGAAAAGCGGGTGATGCCGATATCGGCGCCTTCGGTTTCCACGCGCCAGCCGTCGCCGTGAAAGCCTTTCCACAATGTGCCTTGCAGGGTTTTCGAGCTGATGTTTACGCCGAACCACGAGGGGATTTTATACAGGCCGTAACGCAGCCCCGATTCGGTGGTGGCCAGCCATGCCGCTGCGCCGGCAACCGCCGCAACCAGCAGCAGTAACACCAAAATAAACGCCCAAAGCATCCGCCGCCACAGGCTTTTTTCAGGCTTGTTTTCAGACGGCCCGTTATTTTGGTCGGGTGCGGCCGCTGCTTCGGGCGGTATGGTGGTTGCATCGGGTTGTCGGTTCATATCGTATTGGCCTGTTTGCATCTTTTGATTTATCAGGCCGTCTGAAAAAACGTTTCCGTGTCCGGCGGAGGGTTTTCAGACGGCCTGAAGCGTAACGGTGCGGTTAGAAGCGCGTGCCCAAGCTGATGTGCCAGCGCAGTTTTTTGTCTTGGTGTCCGTAGGCGATGTCGAACGAGAAGGGCGCTACGGGGCTGAACCAGCGCACGCCCACGCCCGTGCCGTGTTTCAGCGACATCTGTTTGAAGTTGAGTGCGGCATCGCCCATATCGTGGAACACGGCGGCGGAAAAGCTCTTGTTGATCGGGTATTGGTATTCGAAGCTCGCCACCGCCAGCGCGCGCTCGGGCAGCACCGAATCATTGGGGCCGGCCAAACCGATGCTGTCGAGTTCGTAACCGCGGATGGAAGTGGCGCCGCCGGTGCGGAATTGCAGCGAAGAAGGCACTTGTTCGTCTTCTTTGGCATACACATAGCCGATCTGGCCGCGTGCGATAAAGGTGCCGATTTTTTTGTTTTCGGGCGTGAAATAATAGCCCGCGCTGGCTTTCGCCCGCGCGATGGCGGTGGAAGAGAGCAGCGAGCCTATGGTGGCGCCGACTTTGCCGTCGAGGTAATAGCCGTTTTCAGGGCGCAGGGTGGTTTCGATTTCCTGCCGCTTCCATGAGGCGGTGAGCATGGTGGCGTGGCTGCGGCCCAAATCGTAATCGGTTTCGGGCACGCGGCTGCTTTCGGTGAGAAATTCGATGCCGAGGCGCGATTCGATGTTGTTGCGGTCGCGCACGCGCCAAATGCCGCTGCTCACGGCGTGTTTCTCAAGATTTTGGGTGGTGGAGCGGGTGTAGGATACGTTGCTGGTGAAGTAGTGGCCGTTGTTTTTGCGCGGCTGGCTGATACCGGCCGCCAGCGTGGTTTCGTATTTGTCGGTGTCCACCACCAGCGAGCCGATGTAGCCGCGGTTG
>JBHALY010000269.1:0-4305 GCA_041827905.1 Neisseria dentiae | reverse complement strand
CCGTTTCTAGTGCCGTTACGTTTAATGCTTCGGGAGGTGCAAAAAGGGCATTTTTTGTGTTCAAAACCTTTGAATCCTTGAAATCCTTTCAGGATAAGGCTTTCAAGGATTTTTAGCACCCATTTTGTCCCTTACGCCAATTTTGCAAAGGCCTCGGGCTGTTTGTAATTTTATTCTCCATCAGCTCTTACAAAATACCGAGGCCGTCTGAAATGTTTTTCAGACGGCCTCACACATCCGCTCAAGCCGGATTAATCTTCATACGCTTCCAGCGGCGGGCAGGAGCAAACCAGATTCTTGTCGCCGAACACATCATCCACGCGGTTGACGCTCGGCCAGAATTTGTGTTCGCGCACATAAGGCAGCGGGAACACGGCGGTTTCGCGGCTGTAGGCGCGGTTCCATTCGCCGGCCACGTCGTCGGCGGTGTGCGGCGCGTTCACCAGCGGGTTGTCGTCTTTCGGCCATTCGCCGTTCTGCACTTTCAGCACTTCCTGTTTGATGGCTTTCAAGGCGGCGATGAAGCGGTCGAGTTCGGCCTTGCTCTCGCTCTCGGTCGGCTCGATCATCAGCGTGCCGGGCACGGGGAACGACACGGTGGGGGCGTGGAAGCCGTAGTCCATCAGGCGTTTGGCGATGTCGGTTTCGGTGATACCGCTCTCGGCTTTCAGCGGGCGCAGGTCGACGATGCACTCGTGCGCCACGCGGCCGTTTTTGCCGGTATAGAGAATCGGGTAATCCTCGCCCAGTTTTTTCGCTACATAGTTGGCGTTCAACAGCGCCCATTGAGTGGCCTGCTCCATGCCCTGTTTGCCCATCAGGGTGATGTACATCCAGGTAATCGGCAGAATGCTGGCCGAACCGTAAGGCGCGGCGGAAACGGCGCTCATGCCCTCGGTAGCGCCTTCGACGGGCGTTACCGCGTGGCTGGGCGCAAACGGGGCGAGGTGGGCTTTCAGGCCGATGGGGCCCATGCCGGGGCCGCCGCCGCCGTGCGGAATACAGAAGGTTTTGTGCAGGTTCATGTGCAGCACGTCGGCGCCCACTTCGGCGGGCTGCATGATGCCGATTTGGGCGTTCATGTTAGCGCCGTCCATATAAACCTGGCCGCCGTGGTCGTGAATGATTTGGCAAATTTCACGGATGCCTTCTTCATACACGCCGTGGGTGGAGGGATAGGTAATCATCAGCGCGCCCAAATGCTCCTGGTGCTCGGCGGCTTTGGCTTTCAAATCTTCGATATCGACGTTGCCTTTTTCATCGGTTTTCACCACCACCACTTTCATGCCCAGCATCTGCGCGGTGGCGGGGTTGGTGCCGTGGGCGGACTGGGGAATCAGGCACACGTCGCGGTCGCTCTGGCCGTTGGCTTCGTGGAAGCGGCGGATAGACAGCAGGCCGGTGTATTCGCCCTGCGCGCCGGAGTTGGGCTGAATAGAAATCGCATCGAAGCCGGTGATGGCTTTGAGCTGTTCCTGCAAATCGCGCAGCAGTTGCTGATAGCCCTGCACCTGCTCGGCGGGAGCGAACGGGTGGATGTTGGCGAACTCGGGCCAGGTAATCGGCAGCATTTCGGCGGTGGCATTGAGCTTCATGGTGCAGCTGCCCAGCGAAATCATGCTGCGGTTCATCGCCAGATCGCGGTCTTCCAGTTTTTTCAGGTAGCGCAGCATTTCGTGTTCGGTGTGGTAGCGGTTGAACACTTCGTGGGTGAGAATCTCATCGCTGCGCAACAGGTTTTCCGGCAGGCATTGCGGCGCTTCGGCAGGCAGCGTGAGCGTGGATTGGCCGGTAAACAGCATATGCAGCACGGCCAAATCTTCGCGGCTGCTCTCTTCGTGGAAGGCGGCGGCCAGCACGTTGTCGCTCACGCGGCGCAAGTTGAAGCCGGCGTTTAAGGCGTTGCGGTAGATTTCGTCGGCTTTGGCCTTGCTGCCGCAATCCACCGCCACGGTGTCGAAAAACACTTCGTGTACCACTTTGAGGCCGTCTGAACCTTTCAGCGATCCGGCGAACGCGGCGGCCAGCGCGTGGATGCGTTTGGCGATGCGCTTCACGCCTTCGGGGCCGTGGTAAACGGCATACATGCCGGCCAGATTGGCCAGCAGCGCCTGCGCGGTGCAGATGTTGGAGGTGGCTTTTTCGCGGCGGATGTGCTGCTCGCGGGTGGAGAGCGCCATGCGCAGCGCGGGTTTGCCCGCCGCGTCTTTCGACACGCCGATGATGCGGCCGGGGGCGGAGCGTTTGTATTCATCCTTAAACGCGAAATAAGCCGCGTGCGGGCCGCCGAAGCCCATCGGCACGCCGAAGCGCTGGGTGTTGCCCAAGGCGATGTCGGCACCGAGTTCGGCGGGCGCTTTCAGCAGCACCAGGCTCATCACGTCGGCGGCCACCGCCACAATCGTGCCTTTTTCTTTCAGACGGCCGATCATTTCCTGCAAATCCAGCACGTCGCCGTCTTTGCCGACGTATTGGAACAGCGCACCGAAAAAGTCGCCTTCCGAGGCCGTCTGAAAATCGCCCACCACCAGCTCGAAGCCGAAATATTTGGCGCGGGTTTGCATCACATCCAGCGTTTGCGGATACACGCGCTCGTCGACAAAGAAACGGTTGCTTTTCACTTTGCTCACGCGCTTGGCCATTGTCATTGCTTCGGCGGCGGCGGTGGCTTCGTCTAGCAGCGATGCGCCGGCGGTGTCGAAGCCGGTTAAATCCAAACACACTTGTTGGAAGTTGAGCAGCGCCTGCAGGCGGCCTTGTGCGATTTCGGCCTGATACGGCGTGTAGGCGGTGTACCAGCCGGGGTTTTCCAGCACGTTGCGCAGAATCACGTTCGGCAGGCGGGTCGGATAATAGCCCAGCCCGATGTAGCTTTTGTTCACTTTGTTGTGCGCGGCAACCGCTTTGATTTTCGCCAGCGCGTCGGCTTCGGTGAGCGCTTCGGGCAGGTTCAGTTCGGCGGGCATGCGGATGCTTTGCGGCACGGTGTTGCCGATAAAGCCGGCCATATCTTTTTCGCCCAGCGCCGAGAGCAGCGCGGCTTCGTCGTTAAAGCTGATGTGGCGGGAGGCGAATTCGTTGTTATCAAACAATTCGTTGAAATTCATGGATTTTCCTTTGTATGCGTAAAAAAGCGGCCTGCGCGGCCTGCCGTTTGAAACGGGGGTAATTTTAAACGCTTTTGCGGGTTTGATGGGGTTTTCTTTCGGGCGGTTCAAACAGGTATTTCCAACCGCAAGGCCGGAATATTGCGCCCGTTTATCAACTGGTGCTTAAAGCCACCATTTCCACCCCTGCGGGCGACACTTTCAAATAACCGCCGCTACCGCCGTACCAATCGGGCAGCACATAGCGTTTCACCGTGCGGCCGTTGAAACCGTGTTCGTGCACCGCCGGCCGGTGGGTGTGGCCGTGGATAAGCGCTTCGGTTTGCGGGTGGTGGTTTAAGGCCGTCTGAACGCCTTGCTCGGTTACGTCGGAAATAGGCGTATGCCCCATCGCCTGCTTTTTCTGTTTACTGGCGGCGCGGATTTTGGCGGCGATTTTGCGGCGGCGGCTTTGCGGCAGCGCCAGCAGCAGCTTTTGCAGCCACGGTTGGCGGATAATGCGGCGGAAACGCTGGTAGGACACATCGTCGGTGCACATTTCGTCGCCGTGGCTGATTAAATAATGCGTGCCGTAAAGCTCGATTTCGCGAATATCGGGCAGCAGCGTTACTCCCGCCCGTTCGGCATAATTTTGGCCGAGCAGAAAATCGCGGTTGCCGCAGATAAAATATACCGGCGCGGTGCGGCCGAATGTTTTTAACGCGGCTGCGGCTTCAACTGCGATGTTGCTGAGAATATCGTCGCCCAGCCACACTTCAAACAAATCGCCGAGTATATACAGCGCATCCGCCCTGCCCTGTTGTTCCTGTAAAAATTGCAGAAACAGGCGGTTCAGCGCGGGGGTGTCGTCGGACAGATGCAAATCGGCGATAAACAGGGTTTGCGGCATGGCTGGGCGTTGGTATGGTTTTTTCAGACGGCATCATAACGGATTTACGCCGCTCTATAAAACCGCTTAAGGTTATAGTGAAATCTCTATAACAGCAAATCGGCCATCATGCGCTCATACACCGCCGAGAGTTTGGGAATATCTTCCAGCAGCACGTTTTCGTTTATTTGGTGGATGGTGGCGTTGCTGGGGCCGAGTTCGATCAGTTCGTCGGCAACGGCTTTGATGAAGCGGCCGTCTGAAGTGCCGCCGCTGGTGGAAAGCTCGGCTTCGACGCCGCACACCTCGGCAATGGCGCGGCGGGCGGTG
>JBHALY010000268.1:0-8624 GCA_041827905.1 Neisseria dentiae | reverse complement strand
TTCTGCCGCAACGGTTTCAACAACCGGCACATTGGTTTCTGCAACGGTTTCGGCGATATCTGCCGTTTCAAAGGCCGTCTGAACGGTTTGCTCCGCTACATTTTCAGTTTCTGCAACCGCAACGGGTTCCGGCGTAACTTGCGCCTTTTGCTTGATAAACAGCGAAGGTTTCACATTGATGGCGGGTTTAAACAAGCCCGACAAAGGTTTGTTGGCGGTGATTTTCGCCGTCGCCACCATTTTTTTGGCAGCCGTGGCAGCCGCAACGGCAATGGTTTCAAGCTGTGTTTCGGCTACTGCCTCCGCCGCAACGGCAACTTCCGGTGCGGCTTGTGCGGCAGGCGCTTCGGCAGCTTCTTCATGACGGGCAGCCACGGGTTTCACCAACACAGGCTCAACCGGCACCGATTTCATTGCAAACGGCGTGGTCATCATCGGCTCGGCGGCCAACAGCGCAGGCTCCACTACCGGGCTGACCAAGTCGGACGAATCCTCAAACAGGGCGGCTGCCGTTTCCGGTGCGTGCTCAGGCGCGGCGGTGCTTTCAACAGGCGCAAGAATGCGCTCCGGTTCGGTGTGTGCACGCTGAACGACGGGTTCGGGTTCGGCGGGGCGCGAAACGGGCGCGGCAGGTTCTGCCTTTGCCTCGTCGCTTTGCGCCAACGATTTTAAAAACATGCTCAGGGGCTTTGTCATATCAGGCCTCTTATCTTGCTTGTGAGGCGGGATTTTCCGCCATTATTCTGCTACTGCGTTGATTTTCACAAAATTTATATCTTTTCGGTTCTAACCAAAGTGTACCACAAAACCGCCTCCCTTGCTTTAAGGGGAAGTTTCGCTGCGTGAAAAATCCGCACAATAGTGTAAAATATGTACAGTTTTTTCACCTGCACATATCCTCCCATGTATCTTACTTTAGCCCTCCCGGCCCTGAACCGCAACACTTCCTCCGCCCTGCCCGAAACCGTTTTGCCCTCGCTCAATAAAATGATGCGTTTCGGTGTGCATACTGCAACACCTGCGCGGCCGTCTGAATTTTACGGCCGTTTTTTGTGGCGCGGCAGCCTGCTGGAAAACGCCAAATCGGCTTTGGGCATAAGCTCGAACCGTTCGGCGGTGTTCGCCAGCCCGGTTTGGCAACAGATGGGTATGCACCATATGGATATGCTCGGCGGCGGCGATATTCAAATTCAGGCGCACGAAGCCGAAACGCTCTGCCGCGGCCTGAACGGTTTTCTGCAAGACGACGGCTGGCACTTCAGCCCGCTTCGCCCCGATTTGTGGCTGGTGCTCCTGCCCGAACAGCCAAACTGGCAGGCTGCGCCGGTTTTAGACGTGCTCGGCAGAATCGACGGTTCAATCCGCGCCGAAGGCAGCGGCAGCCGCGCATGGCTGCAAAAGCAAACCGAAATCCAAATGTGGCTGCACGCCCACCCGATCAACGCCGAGCGCACCGCCGCGCAGGCGCCCGCCGTTAACGGCGTGTGGCTGTGGCGGGATATAGCGGGTGGCCAAAGCGGCGAACCTTTTTTAGGCAGCAGCAGCCCGTGGGCGCAGTTTTATCCGGGCAGCCGCACCGATGCACCTTATGATTTCGACGCTTGGATGGAAATGGTGCGCGAACACGGCCGCCCCGTTTCAGACGGCCTGCTGTTTTTAGACGACTTGGCCGTTACCCTGCACACCGATGATGTGTGGGCATATAAAGATATTTTGGAAAGCTGGGAACAACGCTGGTTCGCCCCGCTGTGGCAGGCTTTGCAGCAAGGCCGTCTGAACGGCCTCACCATCGCCACCGACGGCGGACAGGGCGGCAGCCTCACGCTCAAACCCAAGTCGGCGCGGGCGTTTTGGAAGAAAAAGAAAGTGTTTGCGGGAAACTTGGGCGGCTAGGCCGTCTGAAACACCCACGCCGTCATACTCGGGCTTGGCCCGAGTATCTCTTCTTATGAGTAGAAGTTATTAAAAACAAAAAGATACTCGGGACAAGCCCGAGTATGACAAAAATTCTTTAAAAGCCCGCGCGGGCTTTGCAAAACGCTTTTCAGACGGCCTCGGGCAGCTTGAGAAAGCTGTTGCGGTAGTAGCGCATTTCCTCGATGCTTTCGAGAATATCGTCCAAAGCCTGATGCGAGCCTTTTTTTACCACGCCTTTATACACAGGCGGGTTCCAGCGGCGGGCAAGTTCCTTCAAGGTGGACACATCCAGATTGCGGTAGTGGAAATAGGCTTCCAAGCGCGGCATATAGCGCACCATAAAGCGGCGGTCTTGATGGATGGTGTTGCCGCACATCGGCGTGATTTTTTCGGGAACCCACTGTGCCATAAAGTCTAACAGCCGCTGCTCCACTTCGGCTTCGGTAAAATGCGATTCGCGCACGCGCTGCGTGAGGCCGGTGCGCGCATGGGTGGCGGTGTTCCATTCGTCCATATTATCCAGCACTTCATCACTTTGGTGCACGGCATACACTTCCGACTGCGCCAGCACGTTCAAATCCTGATCGGTGATAATCATCGCCACTTCGATAATGCGGTCGGTTTCGGGGTTCAGGCCCGTCATTTCCATATCGAGCCAGCAGAGATTGTTTGCGTTTTGGGTCATTTTTTCAGACGGCCTTTTGAGAAATCGTATCACGGCGCGATTATAAGGGATTTATGATGCAAAGGCCGTCTGAAAAACATTTTTCAGACGGCCTATTTTCAAACAACAAAATCCGACGGCTTAAAACAGCCCGTGAATCACGCCGTTTTCATCCACATCAATCTTCTCCGCTGCGGGCACTTTGGGCAGGCCGGGCATTTTCATCATGTTGCCGCACAGGGCAACGATAAAGCCGGCGCCGGCCGATACGGTGATGCCGCGCACATGGATAGTGAAGCCTTCGGGTTTGCCCAAAAGTTTGGCATCGTCGCTCAACGAATATTGGGTTTTGGCCATGCACACGGGCAGATTGCTGAAGCCGAGTTTTTCGAGCGAGGCGATTTCGGCGGCGGCTTCGGCGCTGAATTCGACATCGGCGGCTCCGTAGATTTTCTGCGCAACGGTGCGGATTTTTTCTTTAACCGGCAGTTCGGCATCGTAGGCAAACTGAAACCGGTTGGGCTGGGTTTCGACGGCGCTTACCACTTTGCGCGCCAAGTCCTCGCCGCCTGCACCGCCTTTGCCCCACACTTCGGTGAGCGACACTTCCACGCCTTCTTTCGCGCAGGCCGTCTGAATCATTTGCAGCTCGGCATCGGTGTCGGACACGAAACGGTTGAGCGCCACCACCACCGGCAGGCCGAATACGTTTTTCAGGTTGGCTATGTGTTTGAGCAGGTTGGGCAAGCCTTTTTCCAACGCGCCCAGATTTTCTTCGCCCAGCTTGGCGCGTTCGGTGCCGCCGTTGTATTTGAGCGCGCGCACGGTGGCGACGACCACGGCGGCATCGGGTTTCAGGCCGGCGAGGCGGCATTTGATGTCACAGAATTTTTCTGCGCCCAAGTCGGCGCCGAAACCTGCTTCGGTTACGGCGTAGTCGCCCAAGTGTTTGGCCAGGCGGGTGGCAATCACAGAATTGCAGCCGTGGGCGATGTTGGCGAAGGGGCCGCCGTGCACCAGCGCGGGCGTGCCTTCGATGGTTTGCACGAGGTTGGGTTTAACGGCGTCTTTCAGCAAGGCGGCCATCGCGCCGTGGGCTTTGATGTCGCGGGCGTAAACGGGGCTGCCGTCTTTGGCGTAGGCAATCAGAATGTTGCCCAAACGCTGTTTGAGGTCGGTCAAATCTTTGGCGAGGCAAAACACGGCCATCACCTCGGAGGCAACGGTAATGTCGAAACCGTCGGGACGCATCACGCCGTCAACTGGCTTGCCCATGCCGCCGATGATGTTGCGCAGCTGGCGGTCGTTCATATCGACCGCGCGCCGCCACAGCACGCGCTTGGGGTCGATGTTCAGCTCGTTGCCTTGGTAAATGTGGTTGTCGAGCATGGCCGCCAAGAGGTTGTTGGCCGCGCCGATGGCGTGGAAATCGCCGGTAAAGTGCAGGTTGATGTCTTCCATCGGCAGCACTTGCGCGTAACCGCCGCCGGCCGCACCGCCTTTCACGCCGAACACGGGGCCGAGCGAAGGTTCGCGCAGGGCGATAATGGTTTGTTTGCCGATGCGGTTGAGCGCGTCGGCCAAGCCGATGGTTACGGTGGTTTTGCCCTCGCCGGCCGGCGTGGGGTTGATGGCGGTAACCAACACCAGCCTGCCTTGTTTGGGCGGCAGGGCGGCGATGTCGGCGGGGTTGACTTTGGCTTTGTAATGGCCGTATGGCTCGATTTGTTCGGGCTTCAGGCCGATTTTGGCGGCGATTTCAGTTATCGGGCGCATGGTGGCGGATTGGGCGATTTCGGCATCGGTTTTGTAACTCATGGCGCTTTCCTGCAAACAATGAAAATAGGCGTTATTATAGATGCAACGGGAAAATCATGCCCGGGTGCAGGTCAAATTTTCAGACGGCCTGCAATTTTTGAAAAACGGCACAGGCCGTCTGAAAACGTTTTCCAATATTTTTGCAAAGGGTGTGCAATGGCTTATTCATGGTTTTACTGGGCGCTGGCGTCGGCTTTTTTCGCCGCGCTCACGGCAATTTTCGCCAAAGCGGGCTTGCAGGGCATCGATTCGGATTTCGCCACGTTTATCCGCACGTTGGTTATCATCGCCGCGCTGGCGGCTTTTTTGAGCTACACGGACAAATGGCAGGGCGTGGTGGGGTTTACGGGCAGAAACTGGCTGTTTCTGATTCTCTCGGGCTTGGCCACCGGCGCATCGTGGCTGGCGTATTTCAAAGCTTTGCAGTTGGGCAACGCTTCGCAGGTGGCGCCGGTGGACAAATTCAGCCTGGTGCTGGTGGCGCTGATGGCGGTGGTGTTTCTCGACGAACGCCCTTCCGCGCAGGAATGGCTGGGCTTGGGGCTGGTAACGGCGGGCGTATTGACGCTGGCCTTGAAACGTTGAACCCAGCCGTCGAAACCGCGCTGCCCGCAGCCTTTTCCCGTATAATCGGGGCCGTCTGAAAACCGATTGTTCCGCCGTGTCTGCAACCTTCGATCTGAATATTTTTCTCAAAAACCTGCCCAACCTGCCGGGCGTGTACCGCATGCTCGATAAAAACGGGCAGGTGCTGTATGTGGGCAAAGCCGTCAACCTGAAGCGGCGCGTGTCGAGCTATTTCCAAAAAAACGACCACTCGCCGCGCATCACGCTGATGGTGAAGCAGGTGCACACCGTCGAAACCACCGTTACCCGCTCCGAAGCCGAAGCGCTGATTCTCGAAAACAATTTAATCAAAGCCTTATCGCCCAAATACAATATCCTCTTCCGCGACGATAAAAGTTACCCCTACCTCATGCTCAGCGGCCACGCCTTCCCGCAAATGGCCTATTACCGCGGCACGCTCAAAAAGCCCAACCAATATTTCGGCCCCTACCCCAACGGCTACGCCGTGCGCGACAGCATACAGGTGTTGCAGAAAGTGTTCCGCCTGCGCACCTGCGAAGACAGCGTGTTCGAACACCGCGACCGCGCCTGCCTGCTCTACCAAATCCGCCGCTGCTCCGGCCCCTGCGCCGGCCACATCAGCCAAGAAGACTACCAAGCCAGCGTGCACGAAGCCGTTACCTTTCTCAACGGCAAAACCGGCGAACTGACCCAAGTGCTGCACCACAAAATGCAGCAGGCCGCCGAGCGGCTCGACTTTGAAGAAGCCGCCCGCTACCGCGACCAAATCCAAGCGCTCGGCCTCGTGCAGAGCCAACAGTTTATCGACAGCAAAAACCCAAACAACCCCAACGACATCGACCTGCTGGCGCTGGCCGCAGAAAGCGGCAGCGTGTGCATCCACTGGGTGAGCATACGCGGCGGGCGGCACGTGGGCGACAAAAGCTTCTTTCCCGACGTGCGCCACGACCCCGAGCCAAACGGCCAAGATTACGCCGAAGCCTTTGTTGCACAACACTATTTAGGCAAAAGCAAGCCCGACGTTATCATCAGCAACTTCCCCCTGCCCGAAGTGCTTCAGACGGCCTTAAACCAAGAGCACGGCAAGCAGATCCAATTCGTTACCAAAACCATAGGCGAGCGCAAAGTGTGGATGAAAATGGCCGAACAAAACGCCCGCCTCGCCATCGCCCAACACCGCCTGCAACACAGCAGCCAGCAAAACCGCATCGAAGAATTGGCGCGCGTGCTGGATATGGAAGCCGACGGCCTGCAACGCCTCGAATGCTTCGACATCAGCCATACCCAAGGCGAAGCCACCGTCGCCTCCTGCGTGGTGTACGACGAACAAAACATCCAACCCTCGCAATACCGCCGCTACAACATCACCGGCGCCAAAGCAGGCGACGACTACGCCGCCATGCGCGAAGTGCTCACCCGCCGCTACGGCAAAATGGCCGAAGCCCAAGCCAACGGCGAAACCGTCCGCTGGCCAGACGCCGTGCTCATCGACGGCGGCAAAGGCCAAATCGGCGTGGCCGTAGAAGTATGGGAAGAATTGGGCCTGACCATTCCGCTGGTGGGCATCGCCAAAGGCCCCGAGCGCAAAGCCGGCATGGAAGAGCTGATTCTGCCCTTCTCCGGCCGCACCTTCCGCCTGCCGCCGCACAGCCCCGCCCTGCACCTCTTGCAAACCGTGCGCGACGAATCACACCGTTTCGCCATCACCGGCCACCGCAAAAAACGCGACAAAGCCCGCATCACCTCGTCGCTCAGCGACATCCCCGGCATCGGCAGCAAACGCCGCCAAGCCCTGCTCACCCGCTTCGGCGGCCTGCGCGGCGTAACCGCCGCCAGCGTGGAAGATTTGGCGCAGGTAGAAGGCATCAGCCGCGCGCTCGCCGAAAAGATTTACGACAGCCTGCATTAGGGGCCTGTCGACATTTAACCAACGAAGCGTTTTTTTGAGGCAAAAAACGCGTATGCAAGGCAAAAAGCGCAGCAAGGTTGAACACCTTGCGAGCATTTTTAACGCCGCAGACGTGGATTTTTGACCAAAAACACCGCCGTTGCGTTAATTGTCGACAGCCCCTAGTATCAGAAGGCTCCGGATATTCGTTTGCCTACCCGTTTTCAGACGGCCTGAGACATTTGCAAAAATACTCTTAAGGCCGTCTGAAATGCTTAAATTCCGTCATTCCCGCGCAGCGGACTTATATAGCTGATAACGATAATTGGATGTTTCAGACGGCCTCAACGAATTTTGCAAAAGCCTCCACCCATGAAATTTACCAAACCGCAACACTTTGTTAAAAATAATTAACAAAACTATCCCGATCGTGCACTTCCCCACTAAACCACCCGCAAATTCGTTATAATCCGCCACTCAAGCCAACCATAAACCACTCTGCCACATACATCTTTTTTCAGACGGCCTGTCCGAAGCCCAAGGCCGTCTGAAAACCAACAGAAAGCCCCCTGCTATGCCGTGGAACCTTCCCATCTTTCTCACATGGATGCGCGTATTGCTGATACCGGTGTTCACCGCCCTGTTCTACCTGCCCGGCGGCTGGATAGACCCGCAAACCGTCAACTGGACGGCCGCCGTGATTTTCGCCGCAGCCGCCGTAACCGACTGGTTCGACGGCTTTCTCGCCCGCCTGTGGAAGCAAACCTCGGATTTCGGCGCCTTTCTCGACCCCGTGGCCGACAAACTCATGGTTGCCGTCGCCCTGTTGCTGCTGGTCAGCCTCAACCGCACCTACGTTATTTTCGCCATGATCATCATCGGCCGCGAAATCACTATATCCGCCCTGCGCGAATGGATGGCCCAAATGGGCAAGCGCGGCAGCGTGGCCGTGGCCACCATCGGCAAACTCAAAACCACCGCCCAAATGGCCGCTATCCTGCTGCTTTTGATCGGCCTCGAAAACTTTCACGGCTTCGATTTGATATTAATCGGCAACATCCTGATGTTTATCGCCTCTGTGCTTACCATCTGGTCGATGTTCTACTACCTCAAAATGGCGTGGAAAGAATTTCAAAACCCCGCGCAGCAATAAATTTTAAAAAACTATTGACACTGTTTTCACACACACTATAATAGCGTTCTCTTCGCCGCAGCACACAGCAGCGGCAACACCCAAGCGGGAATAGCTCAGTTGGTAGAGCGCAACCTTGCCAAGGTTGAGGTCGCGAGTTCGAGACTCGTTTCCCGCTCCACAGTTTCATTGCAAATGTAATCCGATGCGGGAATAGCTCAGTTGGTAGAGCGCAACCTTGCCAAGGTTGAGGTCGCGAGTTCGAGACTCGTTTCCCGCTCCAACCGCTTACATTTGAACCGCGCGGGAATAGCTCAGTTGGTAGAGCGCAACCTTGCCAAGGTTGAGGTCGCGAGTTCGAGACTCGTTTCCCGCTCCAAAATACCAAGCCGTTTACACCACTTAAACGGCTTGTAAAGTTTCAGGCGGAATGGCAGAGTGGTTATGCAGCGGCCTGCAAAGCCGTGTACGCCGGTTCGATTCCGACTTCCGCCTCCAACATCAAACCCTCCACGGCGGGGTGGCAGAGTGTTTATGCGATAAGGGGTGCAACCCTTATACAGGCCGGTTAAAATCCGCGCCCCCGCCTCCAAGTTCCATGTCTTCGGGTTTAAGTG
>JBHALY010000267.1:0-3061 GCA_041827905.1 Neisseria dentiae | reverse complement strand
TGTATTGGATGGAGGCGAAGGCAACGACAAACTCTACGGCAACAGCGGCAGCGACACCTTAACCGGCGGAACCGGCAACGATTATCTGAGCGGCGGCGGCGAAGCCGACACCTACGTTTTTGCCAAAGGCCACGGTCAGGACACCGTTTCCGATTCGGGTTATTCTGATATCCATATCGACACCTTAATCTTCGAAGATGCTCTGCTGGAAAATGCCGTGTTCAGCCGCGAGGGCAGTAATCTGCTGGTTCAGGCTTACGGCAGTGAGGACAAGGTTAGTGTGCAGAACTATTTCTCCGGTAGTTCCTACCGTTACAATCAATTTGTATTTGAAGATGCTACGGTGAAAGTGGACGCAGCGATGAATGTCAGTGTGATTTAAAAGTAGGTATCGCAAGTATCTTGCGAAGATAAGGCCGTCTGAAAATTTTCAGACGGCCTGTTTGCTTTTTGCCATGTTGCACGGTGTAATTTGATTCATCTCAATAAAGGTCGTCTGAAAATCTATAAAATACCATATCTAGTAGTTTTATATTTTTTTAATACTATATATGGTGTTTTAAATGGATGGGCAAACGCTCAGATTCACCGCCGAGCAAATCGTGTGGCAGGAAGTGCCGGGCGAGGTGTCGCTGGCGTTTTTGTGTTCGGGCTGCCCGTTGCGCTGCAAAGGCTGCCACAGTGACGATGCTTGGCGTGCGGCCGCCGGTTCGGAGCTGACCGAAGATTATTTGAAAGGCCGTCTGAAACGCTATCACGGGTTGATTACCTGCGTGCTGTTTATGGGCGGCGAATGGCTGCCCGATGCGCTGCGCCGTATGTTGGAAGTGGTGCAGGAGGCGGGTTTGAAAAGCTGCTTATACACCGGTTTGGAGCGCGAAGAGCTTTCAGACGGCCTGCTGCCGTATCTCACGTTTTTGAAAACCGGCCGTTGGCGGCCGGAATTGGGCGGGTTGGACAGCGCGGCCACCAACCAACGCTTTATCCGTATCCATTCGGGTGAAAATCTAACCCACTTATTCAGAGGAGCAAACGCATGATAAGGCTTTCCCCCGAGCAGCTGAACGGCAAACTGGCGTTTATGAACGACTATATTTCGGCACAAAATGCGGCCGACGGCTCGAAAATGGACGCTAATGCCAACGTTACCCAGAAAAACATCGCCACGATGGAAGCCGAGCTGATGAAGGATTTTTTCGTGCAGGTCAACCGTGCGCAGGTTTCCCGCAAAATCGAAGAAATCTTCGGCAAAGCCGATGCCGACGAATATATCCGCCAAATCGAGGCGCACGAGATTTATGTGCACGATGAAACCAGCCTCAAGCCCTATTGTGTGTCGGTTACGCTGTATCCGTTTTTGCTCGACGGCTTGGCCAAGCTCGGCGGCGAATCGAAAGCGCCCAAGCATCTGGCATCGTTTTGCGGTTCGTTTATCAATTTGGTGTTTGCCATCAGCGCGCAGTTTGCCGGCGCGGTGGCCACGGTAGAGTTTTTAACTTATTTCGACTATTTCGCCCGCAAAGACTACGGCCGCGATTACCTGCAAACCCACGCGGCGGAAATCGCCAACCATATGCAGCAGGTGGTGTACAGCATCAACCAGCCCGCCGCCGCGCGCGGGTATCAGAGCGTGTTTTGGAATATTTCGGTATACGACCGCCATTATTTCGAAGCCATGTTCGCCGATTTCGTGTTCCCCGATTTCAGCAAGCCCGAGTGGGAGAGCGTGGCCGCTTTGCAATTGTTTTTCCTGAAATGGTTCAATCGTGAGCGCAGCAAAGCCGTGCTGACTTTCCCCGTGGTAACCGCCGCCATGCTCACCGTAAACGGCAAGTGCAAAGACACCGTGTTTGCCGATCAAATGGCGCAGGAGCTGGCCGATGGCAATTCGTTTTTCGTTTACCTTTCCGACAACCCCGATTCGCTCGCCTCATGCTGCCGCCTGCGCAACCAAATCGAAGACCACACCTTTTCCTACACCCTCGGCGCGGGCGGTGTGGCCACCGGTTCGATTAACGTGATTACCATCAATATGAACCGTTTGGAGCAAGACGGGCGAGATTTGGCTGAAGAGGTGGGCAAAATCCACCGCTACCAATACGCCTACCGCAAGCTGATGGAAGAATATCAGGCCGCCGGCATGCTGCCCGTGTACGACGCAGGCTTTATCACGCTCGACAAACAGTTTCTCACCATCGGCATCAACGGCATGGCCGAAGCCGCCGAATCGCAGGGGATTGCCGTGGGTTACAACGAAGACTACGTCAACTTCGTACAAGGCCGTCTGAAAACCATCTATCAGGCAAACCAGGCCGCATCGAAACAATACGGCGTGAAGTTCAACACCGAATTCGTGCCCGCCGAAAACCTCGGCGTGAAAAACGCCAAATGGGACAAGGCCGACGGCTACAAAGTTGCCCGCGACTGCTACAACTCCTATTTCTATATCGTGGAAGACGAAGCAACCAACGCGCTCGACAAATTCCTGCTGCACGGTCGCGAGCTTACCGAATGGCTCGACGGCGGCTCCGCCTTGCACCTGAATTTAGACGAAGCCCTGCCGCAGGCCGGCTACCGCTCGCTGCTCGACATCGCCGCCCAAACCGGCTGCAACTATTTCTGCGTCAACGTGCGCATCACCATCTGCAACGACTGCGGCCATATCGACAAACGCACCCTGCACCAGTGCAGCGCTTGCGGCTCGCACCATATCGACCACGGCACCCGCGTCATCGGCTATCTCAAGCGTGTGTCCGCCTTCAGCAGCGGCCGCCGCAAAGAACACGCCCTGCGGCATTACCACCGCTGCGCAGCCGCGTAAGTAAGGTCACAGAAATACAGAAGGCCGTCTGAAACGTTTTCAGACGGCCTCAAACTGTGGGCAAAACCCCGCCAAATACCGCAAACCAAACACTTTTTTAGCCCACGGCTTGACTAAGTGTTTGCACCGAAACTATAATTCCGCTCTTGTCGGCATGGTGCCGGCAAGTATTTCACTCAACAGGACGAGAAAATATGCCAACTATCAACCAATTGGTACGCAAAGGCCGTCAAAAGCCCG
>JBHALY010000266.1:0-15359 GCA_041827905.1 Neisseria dentiae | reverse complement strand
CCGCTGCAACGCGGCCAACTGCTGACCGAAGACGACTACTACACCAAGCTCGAAGAATACGGCGACGATTTCGACGCCAAAATGGGTGCCGAAGGTATCCGCGAACTGTTGCGCACGCTGAATATCGCTTCGGAAGTGGAAATTCTGCGCCAAGAGCTGGAATCCACCGGTTCAGACACCAAAATCAAAAAAATCGCCAAACGCCTGAAAGTGTTGGAAGCCTTCCAGCGCAGCGGCATGAAGCTCGAATGGATGATTATGGACGTGCTGCCGGTGCTGCCGCCGGATTTGCGTCCGCTGGTACCGCTCGACGGCGGCCGTTTCGCCACTTCCGATCTGAACGACCTATACCGCCGCGTCATCAACCGTAACAACCGCCTGAAACGCCTGTTGGAGCTGCACGCGCCCGACATCATCGTGCGCAACGAAAAACGCATGCTGCAAGAAGCCGTCGATTCGCTACTGGACAACGGCCGCCGCGGCAAAGCCATGACCGGCGCCAACAAGCGCCCGCTCAAGTCGCTGGCCGACATGATTAAAGGTAAAGGCGGCCGCTTCCGTCAAAACCTGCTGGGTAAGCGTGTGGACTATTCCGGCCGTTCCGTGATTACCGTCGGCCCCTACCTGCGCCTGCACCAATGTGGCCTGCCTAAGAAAATGGCGCTGGAGCTGTTCAAACCGTTTATTTTCCACAAACTCGAAAAACAGGGCTTGGCTTCGACCGTGAAAGCCGCCAAAAAACTGGTGGAGCAAGAAGTGCCCGAAGTTTGGGACATCTTGGAAGAAGTGATCCGCGAGCACCCGATTATGCTCAACCGTGCGCCGACCCTGCACCGTTTGGGTATTCAGGCGTTCGAGCCGATTCTGATCGAAGGCAAAGCCATCCAGCTGCACCCCTTGGTGTGCGCCGCGTTCAACGCCGACTTCGACGGCGACCAAATGGCCGTTCACGTTCCGCTGAGCCTGGAAGCGCAAATGGAAGCGCGCACGCTGATGCTGGCTTCCAACAATGTATTGTCGCCCGCCAACGGCGAGCCGATTATCGTGCCGTCGCAAGACATCGTATTGGGTCTGTATTACATGACCCGCGACCGCATCAACGGCAAAGGCGAAGGCAGCCTGTTTGCCGACGTGAAAGAAGTGCACCGCGCCTACCACACCAAACAAGTGGAGCTGGGCACCAAAATCACCGTGCGCCTGCGCGAATGGGAACGCAACGAACAAGGCGAACTGGAGCCGGTGCTGAAACGCTACGAAACCACCGTGGGCCGTGCGCTGCTGAGCGAAATCCTGCCTAAGGGCCTGCCGTTTGAATACATTAACAAAGCTTTGAAAAAGAAAGAAATTTCCAAGCTGATTAACGCCTCGTTCCGCCTGTGCGGCCTGCGCGACACCGTGATTTTCGCTGACCACCTGATGTATACCGGCTTTGCCTATGCGGCCAAAGGCGGCATCTCGATTTGCGTGGACGACATGGAAATCCCGAAAGAAAAAGCCGCCCTGCTGGCCGAAGCGCAAGGCGAAGTGAAGGAAATCGAAGACCAATACCGCCAAGGTTTGGTAACCAACGGCGAGCGCTACAACAAAGTGGTCGATATTTGGGGCCGTGCCGGCGATAAAATCGCCAAAGCCATGATGGACAACCTTTCCAAACAGAAAGTCATCGACCGCGAAGGCAACGAAGTGGATCAAGAGTCGTTCAACTCCATCTACATGATGGCCGACTCGGGTGCTCGCGGTTCTGCAGCCCAGATCAAACAGCTTTCCGGTATGCGCGGCCTGATGGCGAAGCCCGACGGCTCGATTATCGAAACGCCGATTACTTCCAACTTCCGCGAAGGTCTGACCGTATTGCAATACTTTATCGCCACCCACGGTGCGCGTAAGGGTTTGGCCGATACCGCCTTGAAAACCGCCAACTCCGGTTACCTGACCCGCCGCCTGGTGGACGTAACCCAAGACTTGGTGGTGGTGGAAGACGACTGCGGAACTTCAGACGGCTTTGTGATGAAAGCCGTGGTGCAGGGCGGCGATGTCATCGAGCCGCTGCGCGACCGTATCCTCGGCCGCGTAACCGCCGCCGACGTGGTGGATTCTTCCGGCGAAACACTGGTGGAAGCCGGCACGCTCTTAAACGAGCAGCTGGTGGATTTAATCGACCAATCCGGTATCGACGAAGTGAAGGTGCGTACCCCGATTACCTGTAAAACCCGCTACGGCCTGTGCGCCCACTGCTACGGACGCGACTTGGCGCGCGGCAAGCTGGTGAACACCGGCGAAGCCGTCGGCGTGATTGCCGCCCAGTCTATCGGCGAGCCGGGCACCCAGCTGACCATGCGTACCTTCCACATCGGTGGTGCCGCATCGCGTGCCGCTGCCGCCAGCCAGGTGGAAGCCAAATCCAACGGCACCGCCCGTTTCAGCAGCCAGATGCGTTATGTAGCCAACAACAAAGGCGAGCTGGTGGTTATCGGCCGCTCTTGCGAAGTGGTGATCCACGACGAAATCGGCCGCGAACGCGAGCGCCACAAAGTGCCTTACGGTGCCATTCTGCTGGTACAGGACGGTGCGGCGGTGAAAGCCGGCCAAACGCTGGCCACTTGGGATCCGCACACCCGTCCGATGATTACCGAACATGCCGGTTTGGTGAAATTCGAAAACGTGGAAGAGGGCGTAACCGTCGCCAAACAAACCGACGATGTAACCGGTTTGTCCACGCTGGTGGTGATTGACGGCAAACGCCGTTCGGCCTCCACTTCCAAACTGCTGCGCCCGACCGTGAAACTGCTCGACGAAAACGGTGAAGAAGTGTGCATTCCCGGCACCAACACCGCCGTTTCGATGGCCTTCCCCGTGGGTGCGGTGATTACCGTGCGCGAAGGTCAGGAAGTGGGCAAGGGCGACGTGCTGGCGCGTATTCCGCAGGCTTCTTCCAAAACCCGCGACATTACCGGCGGTCTGCCGCGCGTGGCCGAGCTGTTTGAAGCCCGCGTACCCAAAGATGCCGGCATGCTGGCCGAAGTAACCGGCACCGTGTCGTTCGGTAAGGAAACCAAAGGCAAACAGCGCCTGATTATCACCGATGTTGACGGCGTGGCTTACGAAACCCTGATTTCCAAAGAGAAACAGATTCTGGTGCACGACGGCCAAGTGGTGAACCGCGGCGAAACCATCGTCGACGGCGCGGTTGATCCGCACGACATCCTGCGCCTGCAAGGTATCGAAGCGCTGGCGCGCTACATCGTGCAAGAGGTGCAGGAGGTTTACCGCCTGCAAGGTGTGAAGATTTCCGACAAACACATCGAGGTAATCATCCGCCAGATGCTGCGCCGCGTGAACATCGCCGATGCGGGCGAAACCGGCTTTATCACCGGCGAACAGGTGGAACGCAGCGACGTTACCCTGGCCAACGAAAAAGCCACGGCCGACGGCAAAGAGCCGGCACGCTACGAAAACGTGCTGCTGGGTATCACCAAAGCCTCGCTTTCGACCGACAGCTTCATTTCGGCCGCATCGTTCCAAGAAACCACCCGCGTGCTTACCGAAGCCGCGATTATGGGCAAACAGGACGAACTGCGCGGCTTGAAAGAAAACGTGATCGTCGGCCGCCTGATTCCTGCGGGCACAGGTTTGACCTACCACCGCACCCGCCGTCAGGCATGGCAGGCGCACCACGAAGCCGAAGTGGCCGAACAGGTGAAAGAGGCCGAATAAGCCGTATAGCGATGCAGACCGCAAGGTTTGCAGGAAACACCGGTTGCGAAAGCAGCCGGTGTTTTTTATTGCGGAAAGGCCGTCTGAAAAATATTTTTCAGACGGCCTCAACGAATTTTGCAAAATATCAAGGCGGAATCAGCCGCGCCGTTCAATATCTGTTTAGTGCGCCGTTTTTCAGCACCGCGCCCGTTTCCCTGATGATTTCCAGCCAATAGCGTGCGGTTCCGTCGTAGCAGCGATTGCGGTGGGCGTAAACCTGAATCTGTTTGTCGGGCCATTGGCGTGTGGCGAGCCAGCCGGCACGTCGCATATGGAAGCCGGAGCTGACCAGCACCACGCTGCGGTCGGCGGCCAGCAGTGGGGTGCTGTACACAATATTTTTAAACGTATCGTCGGCCTCGGTTTCTTGAACGATGGCACCGGCAGGCACGCCCATTTGCTCGGCTAGCGCCTGCATGGTTTTCGAGCCGTGGCGGAAGTCGCGGTTGATGCCGCCGCTCATCACCAGCCGTTTCACTTTGCCTGCTTTCCACAATTCTACGCCCGCCGCCACCCGTGCGGCCAGGCAGGGGTTGGGCTTGCCTTGCTCGTAAACTTTGGTGCTTAAAATCAATGCGCTGTCGGCTGTTTGCAGATCGGCAGGCTGCCGCTTGCTCAGCTTGAAGTCGCCGTAGGCAATCCAAACGGCTGCTGCTGCAAAGCAGAATAAGGTAGCGGCAGACAGGCTGGCGAGGGTGAGCAGGATTTTTTTTGCGGTGGGTCGTGTTGGCGGAGTCATGACGTTTAGAACCCGGAAAAAGGGCTGAGTTTTCCGCAATTGGGAAAAAGTAGCGGAGGTGATGGTTAAGGAGGGTAAGGCTGAGACCTTTGCAAAATTCAAATCACCACCTAAAAAATCTGATTCCCGTCATTCCCGCGTAGGCGGGAATCCTGATGCTTGGCATAGAAGTGTTTGTTTAATCAATACTTCAATGTTTACCTCTGGATTCCCGCCTACGCGGGAATGACGGTGTTAAGCATTTCAGACGGCCTCGGGCGCTCGGACGGGCTTAATCGGTTCCGCACATTTAAAATAGGGCAAGACGATGATAAAAAATCTTTTCCGGCTAACCGCTTAAATCTTCGGGTAAATCCGTTATAATGCGCGCCTGTTTTACTTTTTTTAACCAGAACCATCATGAATACTTCGCAAAACGGCCTCTTGGAGCGCCTGTTCAAACTCAGCGAACACGGCACCACCGTGCGTACCGAGCTTTTGGCCGGCCTGACCACTTTTCTGGCGATGTGCTACATCGTTATCGTCAACCCGCTGATTCTTTCGGAAACCGGCATGGATATGGGCGCAGTTTTCGTGGCCACCTGTATTTCCGCCGCTATCGGCTGCCTGATTATGGGGCTGCTGGCGAATTATCCGATTGCGCTGGCGCCCGGCATGGGCTTGAACGCTTATTTCACCTTCGCCGTGGTCAAAGGCATGGGCGTGCCGTGGCAGGTTGCTCTCGGTGCCGTGTTTATGTCGGGCATCATCTTTATTTTGTTCAGCTTTTTCAAAGTGCGCGAAGCGATTGTGAACGCGCTGCCGATGAGCCTGAAAATGTCGATTGCCGCCGGTATCGGCCTGTTTCTCGCCCTGATTGCCTTAAAAGGTGCGGGCATCGTGGTGGACAGCCCGGCCACGTTGGTGAAAATGGGCAATTTCTATGTGGAGGAAAACGGCGCCAAGTTGCCCAACTGGCCGGTTTTGCTCACCTTTTTGGGTTTCGTGATGGTGATTGTGCTGGATTACTTCCGCGTGCGCGGTGCGATTATCCTCACCATCTTGGCGTTAACCGGCATTGCCGCCGCGCTGGGTTTAACCGAGTTTAAAGGCGTGGTCGGCCAGATTCCGAGCATCGCGCCCACCTTTATGCAGATGGATTTCAACGGCTTGTTCAACATCAGCATGATCAGCGTGATTTTCGTGTTTTTTCTGGTGGACTTGTTCGACAGCACCGGCACGCTGGTGGGCGTTTCCCACCGTGCGGGGCTGCTGGTGAACGGCAAACTGCCGCGCCTGAAAAAAGCCCTGTTCGCCGACTCCACCGCCATCGTGGCGGGCGCGGCGCTGGGCACATCGTCCACCACGCCCTATATCGAAAGCGCAGCGGGCGTGTCGGCGGGCGGGCGCACGGGCTTGACCGCCGTTACCGTGGGCGTGCTGATGCTGGCCTGCTTGTGGTTTTCGCCGCTGGTGCAGAGCGTGCCCGCGTTTGCCACCGCGCCCGCGCTGCTGTATGTGGGCGTGCACATGATGCGCAGCGCCACCGATATCGACTGGAACGACATCACCGAAGCCGCGCCTGCGTTTCTCACCATTGTGTTCATGCCGTTTTCTTATTCGATTGCCGACGGCATTGCCATGGGCTTTATCAGCTATGCCGTTATCAAACTCTTGTGCGGCCGTGCCAAAGACGTGCCGCCGATGGTGTGGGTGGTGGCGCTGGCGTGGGCGGCCAAGTTCTGGTTTTTGGGCGCGTAAGCCCGTCGGCGACACGCTCTGGAAAAAAGGCGGAGGTTTCCGCCTTTTTTGCTTTTCAGACGGCCTTGCCGGTAAAAGCAAGGCAGGCCGTCTGAAACCAAAAGCGCGTATAATACCGCCCTTTGTTAATCAGGTTTGCCTACCCAAATGCACATTTCCGATTTCGACTTCGAACTGCCCGAAGCCTTGATTGCCCAACAGCCCAGCGCCGAGCGCGGCGGCAGCCGCCTCTTGGTTGCGCTGCCCGGTATGCCGCCGGCCGACACGCTGTTTGCGGCGCTGCCCGAATATTTGAACGAGGGCGACGTTTTGGTGTTTAACAACACCAAAGTGATGAAGGCACGGCTGTTCGGCGCCAAAGAGAGCGGCGGCAGAATCGAAGCCTTAATCGAGCGCGTGCTCGACGGCAGCAGCGCACTGGCACATGTGCGCGCATCCAAATCGCCCAAAGCGGGCACGGTGCTGGTGTTCGACGGCGGCATCCGCGCGGTGATGGAGGCGCGCGAAGGCGAGCTGTTCCGCCTGCGCTTCGAGGGCGACCGCAGCGTGTACGATATTCTCGAACAAACCGGCCGCCTGCCGCTGCCGCCCTATATCGAACGCGCCGCCGACGATGGCGACGACGAACGCTACCAAACCGTGTATGCCAAACATCAGGGCGCGGTGGCCGCTCCCACCGCCGGCCTGCATTTTACCGACGAACTTTTGCAAGCACTGCGCAATAAAGGCGTGCACACGGCCGAAGTTACCCTGCACGTCGGTGCGGGCACGTTCCAGCCCGTGCGGGTGGAAAACATCGCCGAACACAAAATGCACAGCGAATGGTTCGACGTGCCGCCCGAAACCGTGGCCGCCGTCGAAGCCGCGAAGCAGCGGGGCGGGCGCGTGTGGGCGGTGGGCACCACGTCGATGCGCGCGCTCGAATCGGCCGCCCGCGAAACAGGCCGTCTGAAAGCGGGCACGGGCGACACCGATATTTTCATCACCCCCGGCTACCGCTTCAACGTGGCCGACCGCCTGATTACCAATTTCCACCTGCCCAAATCCACCCTGCTGATGCTGGTGAGCGCGTTTTCGGGCACGGAGCACATCCGCAACATCTACCGCCACGCCGTCGAGCAGCAATACCGCTTTTTCAGCTACGGCGACGCCATGCTGCTGGGGCGGCAGGAAGATACGCTTTCTTGAAACAAAAACACTCGCGCCGTGCGCGGGTGTTTTTGTGTGTTTTCAGGCCGTCTGAAAAAGTTTCAGACGGCCTGTTCGGCTTTTGACTATATAATCCGCTTTTCCCCCGAACCGCCCCCGTAACCATGATGCCGCAACGTTTTTTCCACACCTTGATTATCGGCGCAGGCGCTGCCGGCATGATGTGCGCGGCGCGCATTGGCCAAAAGGGGCGCAGCGTCGCCCTGATTGATCATGCCGTGAAAATCGGCGAGAAAATCCGCATTTCCGGCGGCGGCCGCTGCAATTTCACCAACCGCAACCTCAACGGCCGCGACGGCTCGCAATATTATGTGTCGCAGCAGCCGCGCTTCGTGCGCCACGCCCTGTCGCGCTACACCGCGCAGGATTTTATGAACCTGCTCGACCGCCACGGCATCGCCTACCACGAAAAACACAAAGGCCAGATGTTTTGCGACCGCAGCGCGCAAGACATCATCGCCATGCTGCAAAACGAGTGCGCCCGCAGCGGCGTGAGCTGGTATACCGGCTGCGCCGTTGCGGCGGTGTGCGCGTTGCAGGCGGAGTCGGCGGAAGGTGCACGGTTTGAAGTTTGCACCGATCAGGGCGTTTTCCGCTGCCGCAATCTGGTGGTGGCCACCGGCGGCCTGGCCGTGCCTGCGGTGGGCGCTACGCCGTTCGGCTACGAGCTGGCCAAGCAGTTCGGCCACAGTATTGTTCCGCCCGAAGCCGCGCTGGTGCCGCTGCGTTTCGAGCACTGGGCGCAGCAGGGCTTCGACAGTTTGGCCGGCATCGCGCTGCCCGTGCGCATTGCAACGGGCGAGGGCAGGCAGGCCGCCGTTTTTCATGAAGATCTGCTGTTCCGCCACAAAGGTTTGAGCGGCCCCGCCATTTTGCAGGTTTCCAGCTATTGGCAGCCCGGCCGGGCGCTGCATATCGATTTGGTGCCGGATACGCGGCTGGCGCAGGCTTTGTGCGACGGCAAGCACGGCCGGAAAATCCAGCTCAACACCGCGCTGAAACAGCTCTGCCCCGCGCTGCCCGAGCGTCTGCTCGATTTCTGGCTCGCCCGCGCCGAATTTGCACCGTTTGCCGCACAGAAATGGGCCGATACGCCCAACGCCGTGTTGCAGAAGTTGGGCGACAGCCTGAACGACTGGACGCTGCTGCCCAGCGGTTCGGACGGCCATAAAAAGGCCGAAGCCACCCGCGGCGGCGTGAACGTGAAGGAAATCGACCCGAAAACCATGCAGAGCAAGCTGCAAAGCGGTCTTTATTTTATCGGCGAGGTAACGGACATCACCGGCTGGCTCGGCGGCTACAACTTCCATTGGGCGTGGGCTTCGGCGGTGTGCGCGGCCGAAGCGGCGGCCGGCTTGTAACCTGAAGCCTTTGCAAAACTCATTAAGGCCGTCTGAAATGTTTGATTCCGTCATTATCGGGCTTGACCCGATAATCCAGCATTTACATTTCAGGCGAAAGGTGAATATTTCAGAAGTGCCTGGCGCTGGATTGCCGGGTCAGGCCCGGCAATGACGGGTTGGTGCTGCCGGAAACCGTTATCGTCACGTTAAATTTTCAGACGGCCTTGGCCGCTAAAAATTCGTCCACCTTCAGCTGATAGCTTTTGAGCAGACGGGCGGATTCGGCAAACAGCGCCGATTCGCTGCTGTCCAGCGGTTTGTTGATCACACGCACGGCGCCGCGGCGGTTGATGACGGCAGGCACGCCGATATAAACGCCGTGTTCGCCGAATTCGCCTTCGAGCAGTGTCGAAACGGTGAGCACCACGCTTTGGTTGTGCAAAATGGCGTTGGATATGCGGCTCAAACCCATGCCGATGCCGAGGCTGGTGGAGCCTTTGGCTTCGATGATTTCATAGGCGGCGTTGCGCACGTTGTTGTAGATTTTTTCCATATGGGCCTTGCCGTCGGCCTCTTGCTCGAGAATCTGTTTCAGGGGCATGCCGGCGATGTTGGCGGTGCTCCAAGCGGCAATCACGCTGTCGCCGTGTTCGCCGATCATCATCGCGTCTATGCTCACGGGCGCCACTTGGAATTCGTTGCCCAAACACACGCGCAGGCGGGCGGTGTCGAGAATGGTGCCGGAGCCGATTACGCGCTCTTTGGGCAGGCCGGAAAATTTCCAGGTGGCGTAAGAGAGCACGTCCACGGGGTTGGTGGCCACCAGAAAAATGCCGTTGAAGCCCGAAGCCATCACGGCGGTAACGATGCTGTGGAACACCTTGAGGTTGTTGTCGATGAGGTCGAGGCGGGTTTCGCCGGGGCGCTGCGGCAGGCCGGCGCAGATGCAGACGATGTCGGCATCGGAGCAGTCGGCGTAGTCGCCCACCGAAATGCGCGTGGGGGTGAGCGCATAGGGTACGCCGTGGCGCAGGTCGCGCGCTTCGCCTTCGGCGCGCTTGCGGTTGAGGTCGATCAATATCATATCGTCGCAATGGCCTTGGTTGAGCA
Organism: Neisseria dentiae; assembly: GCA_041827905.1. Classification (GTDB taxonomy): domain Bacteria; phylum Pseudomonadota; class Gammaproteobacteria; order Burkholderiales; family Neisseriaceae; genus Neisseria; species Neisseria dentiae_B. The sequence continues at coordinate 5,462 of JBHALY010000266.1, read as the reverse complement.
TCGAATAGGCGTAGCTGATGCCCACCGCGCCGGTGCCGATAATCACCACTTTGTTACCTACTTTTTTGGTCATTTTTCTATCCTTTTTTGATGTGAAGCGGTTGTTATTATAAAGGAAAGCGCTTGCAGGGGGAGAAGGCCGTCTGAAACCGCCGTTTGCCACGCCGAGTTCTGCTAAAATACCGGGCGTTAATCTATTGCCGGAATATGGCCAAAGGCGCATACATGAATATTTCAGAAATACGAGCCGCACTGGATGCGGTTGAAATCCCCCGCAGCACCCGCACGCTGGGCGGCGAAAAGGCCGTGCAGCAGGCAGAAGCGCGTTCAGACGGCCTGCATATCCGTTTGCAGTTCGGCTTTCCCGTTGCCCATATCGGGCAGGAGCTGGCCGAATGCGTTCAGACGGCCTTAACGCCGCTCACCGGCAGCACGCCCGTTCATTTGGGCATCGACGTGGTTATCGGCACCCACAAAGTGCAGCCCGGCGTGGCCACGATTAAGGGCGTGAAAAACATCATCGCCATCGCCTCGGGCAAAGGCGGCGTGGGCAAATCCACCACCACCGCCAACCTTGCGGCCGCCATGTCGCGCATGGGCGCGCGCGTGGGCGTGCTCGACGCCGACCTCTACGGCCCCAGCCAGCCGACCATGCTCGGCGTGGCCGACGGCAAGCCTTCGCAGGAAAACCAAAAGCTGGTTCCCGTGCAGGCCGAAGGCGGCATACAGGTGATGTCCATCGGCTTTCTGGTCGACACCGACCAAGCCGTGGTGTGGCGCGGCCCCATGCTCAGCCAGGCGTTGCAGCAGCTGCTGTTCCAAAGCGAGTGGGACGACGTGGACTACCTCTTCATCGACCTGCCGCCCGGCACCGGCGACATCCAGCTCACCCTGTCGCAGAAAATCCCCGTAACCGGCTCGGTGGTGGTCACCACCCCGCAAGACATCGCCCTAATCGACGCGCGCAAAGCGGTGGATATGTTCCAAAAAGTGAATATCCCGATTTTCGGCGTGCTGGAGAATATGTCGGTGCACATCTGCTCCAACTGCGGCCATGCCGAAGCCGTGTTCGGCAGCGACGGCGGCAAAAACCTGGCCGCCAAACTCGGTATGCCGCTGCTCGGCCAACTGCCCCTGAGCCTGCCCGTGCGCGAAGCGATGGACAACGGCACGGCGTTTGCCATGCAGCAGGCGCAGCCCGCCATCGCCGGTATTTACACCGAAGCCGCCTGGCAGATTGCATTGGCGGTGGCCGACAAAGGCAAAGATTTCAGCGGCCGCTTCCCGAGAATCGTGGTGGAATAAAGGTTGGAACACACTCAGGCCGTCTGAAACACAGTTTTCAGACGGCCTGAAGTTTTGCGGAAAACCGAATCGGTTTCCTAACCTTTACGCTACATCAAAACGCATCACACCGCTTCAAACAACGCATCGTGTCCGAACACCACCGAAGTCATGCTCAGCGATTTGCCGACGATGTCGTCGTTGAAAATCTGCAACGGCTCGTCTGCACCGGCGGCGCCGGCGGCATACAGCAGCGGCCACCAATGCTCGGGCGTGGGCGCGGCCAGATGCAGCGCCGGCGGGTAGGCCGCTTCATCGGTGAGCGCCTGCGTGTCGCCGTGTTCCAGCCAGCCGTTCACCAAGCTGCGCGCGTTTTCCGCCCATTCGTAGGCGTTGCCGGCTTCGTCGGGCGCGCGCCAGTCCATCAGACGCAGGTTGTGGACGATGTCGCCGCTGCCCACAATCAGCACGCCTTGCTCGCGCAGCGGTGCCAAACGGCGGGCAAGCGCGAAATGGGCAGGTGCGTCGAGATGCACATTCAAGCTCAGCTGCACCACGGGAATATCGGCTTCGGGAAACACATGGCACAACACGCTCCAAGTGCCGTGATCCAAGCCCCAACCGAAATCTGCGGCCACAGCGTGTTCGCCCAGCAGCGAGCGGATTTCGGCGGCCAGCCCGGGGCTGCCCGGCGCCGGATAGCGCACGTCGAACAATTCTTGCGGAAAGCCGCCGAAATCGTGGATAGTGCGCGGATTCGGCATGGCGGTTACGGCGGTGCCGTCGGTGCACCAGTGGGCGGAAACGGCCAGCACGGCGCGGATTTCGCCGCCGTAGCGCTGCCGCAACGCTTGGCCGAGCCGGTGCCAGTTGCGGCTGTAAGGCGTGTCGCGTACGGCGTTCATCGGGCTGCCGTGGCCGAGAAATAAAACGGGCAGTTTCATGGCAAAACCTTTCTGTATCATGGAATGGCAGCAGTATAATCTTTTGTGTTTGTTTGATAAATATAAAATTTATTGATTTATCTTTTCTTATTGGGAAATTTAATCTGGCATGGTTTGAGGCCGTCTGAAAACTTTTCAGACGGCCTCAAACCTTCATAGAATCAAAAATAAACGCTAACCGAACGTTTCCACCCGCACGTCTTCGCCCGCCGCAGCGCTTAATGCCTGATTGAGCACGGAGAAAAACTCGCTGCCGTCGCGGGTGGCGAGCCAGCGGCCGTTGTTTTCGGCAAAATGGTAGCCGCCGCTTTTGGCGGCAATCCACAGTTCCTGATTGGGCGTGTGGCGGTTAACGATAATCTGCGTGCCGTCGCCCGCCTCGATGGTGAGCACGTTGCCGCTCAACTGGCAGTCGAAATCCCAACCGCCTTCGTCGATTTGGTCTTCGATGTGGGCAAATAAAGCATCGGAATGCTGCAAAAATTCACTTTCGGTCATGATGGCTTTGTGCGTTAAAGCGTTTTTGTTTAAGATACCGAATCTTGCCACATTAACGTGCCGAACGAAAGATGATGATGAAACCCACCTTATTATTGGCCGCCGCCGCCCTGCTGTTGGGCGGTTGCGGCTATAAAGGCGATTTATACCTGCCCAAAGAAGGCGACGACGCCCGCTTCGGTGTGATCCAAACCGGCCTCGAGCTGCCCCAAAAAGAACCTGCCGCCCCCGTGAAACAACAACCATGACCCTACATTGCGAACAAATCCCCTATGGCCGCTTGGCCGAACAATTCGGCACGCCCTTGTATGTATACAGCCAGGCGGCGCTCACCAACGCTTTTGCTGCCTACACCGAAGCCTTTTCCGCGCTTAAGCCGCTGGTGTGTTATGCCGTGAAAGCCAACGGCAACCTGAGCATACTCAAACACTTCGCCGTGCTCGGCAGCGGCTTCGACATCGTTTCCGGCGGCGAATTGGCGCGCGTGCTGGCGGCTGGCGGCGATGCGGGCAAAACGATTTTCTCGGGCGTGGGCAAAAGCGAAGCCGAAATCGAATTCGCCCTCAACGCGGGCGTGTTGTGCTTTAACGTGGAAAGCCTGCCCGAACTCGACCGCATTCAGGCCGTGGCCGAACGCCTCGGCAAAACCGCGCCGGTTTCGCTGCGCATCAACCCCGATGTCGATGCCAAAACCCATCCTTATATTTCCACCGGCCTGAAAGCCAACAAATTCGGCATTGCCTACGCCGACGCGCTGGCCGCCTACCGTTACGCTGCGGGTTTGGGCCGTCTGAAAATCGTCGGCATCGACTGCCACATCGGTTCGCAGCTTACCGATTTAAGCCCGCTCACCGAAGCCTGCGAGCGCATTCTGCTGCTGGTCGACCGGCTGGCCGAAGAAGGCATCGCGCTGGAGCATATCGACTTGGGCGGCGGCATCGGCATCGTGTATCACAACGAAAATGCGCCCGACCTGAACGCCTATGCCCAATCCGTCGCCCGCATGATGGCCGGGCGCGGGCAGAAGCTGGTGTTGGAACCCGGCCGCAGCCTGGTGGGTGATGCGGGCACGCTGTTAACGCGGGTGGAGTTTGTGAAGCAGGGCGAAGAGAAAAACTTCGTGATTGTCGATGCCGCCATGAACGATTTGATGCGCCCCGCACTTTACAACGCCTATCACCGTATCGAAGCCGTCGAGCCGCGCAATATCAAACCGTTTACTGCCGACGTGGTCGGCCCCGTGTGCGAAACCGGCGATTTTCTCGGCCAGCAGCGCGAGCTGGCCTGCGAGGCGGGCGATTTGCTGGTGGTGGCCGGCGCAGGTGCCTACGGCAGCAGCATGGCCAGCAACTACAACACCCGCAACAGGGCGGCAGAAGTGTTGGTAAACGGCGGCGAAGCCCGCTTAATCCGCCGCCGCGAAACGTGGGAGCAGCAAATGGCCAACGAAACGGCGTGTTTGTAGCGGTTGGCAAAGGTACAGGCTGAAGCCTTTGCAAAATTCCTTTCAATATCTTGGAAAAAACTGCGTCATGCTCGGGCTTTGCCCGAGCATCTTTTTGTTTCAAAAGAAATAACAGATACTCGGGTCAAGCCCGAGTATGACGGGATAAAAACATTTTCAGGAGTGAACCGGCTTTTTGCAAAAGTTTCAGGCCGAGACCTTTGCAAAACTCAAATTGCTATCTAAAAAATCTGAACTCCGTCATTCCCGCGCAGGCGGGAATCCAGATGCTTGGCATCCAAGTATTTGTTTAATCAATGCTTCAATATTTCCATCTGGATTCCCGCCTGCGTGGGAATGACGAAATCAAACATTTCAGACGGCCTGAAACGTTTCCGGCGGGACAGGGTGCGGATACCGCTTGTAGGATTATTACGCCTTTTGTCGGCGGCTTGGCTATTTTGTTGTATTTTTTATGGTTTTGACATGGTTGTGAAGTAGAATAATTTCAGTAATTTACATACATTCGTGTATTTTTTGCACGGAAAGGCCGTCTGAAAAATTGCCCGTGGCAGCCTAAGTTATTAAAATGCCAACATTTCAATTTCCCCCACGCGCATGAGCCTTCCTCCCTTTATCGAAATGAAAAACGTGGCGTTTGCCTACGGCGAGCGCCCGATTCTCCAAAACATCAATTTCACCATCGAACAAGGCAATTTTGCGGCCATTATGGGCGGCTCGGGCAGCGGCAAAACCACGCTGATGCGCCTGATAACCGGCCAAATCCGCCCGCAGCAGGGGCAGGTGTTGGTGGAAGGGCGCGATTTGGCGCGCCTGGGTGCGGGCGAACTTTACGAACACCGCCGCCGCATGGGCGTGCTGTTCCAGCACGGTGCGCTGTTTACCGATTTGTCGGTGTTCGACAACGTGGCGTTCCCCATGCGCGAGCTGACCAAACTGCCCGAAGCGGTTATCCGCGATTTGGTGGTGTTGAAACTGAACGCCGTCGGCCTGCGCGGTGTGGAAAACCTGATGCCGTCCGAATTGTCGGGCGGTATGGCGCGGCGGGTGGCGTTGGCGCGCACCATCGCGCTCGACCCGGAAATCATGCTTTACGACGAGCCGTTTACCGGCCTCGACCCCATTTCGCTGGGTGTGATTGCCCACTTAATCAGCCGCATCAACAAGGCGCTGCGCTCGACCAGCGTGATGGTTACCCACGATATCGAGCAGTCGCTCTCGATTGTGAACCAGGTGATTTTTCTGGCGCACGGCGAGATTGTGTTTTCGGG
>JBHALY010000265.1:0-12674 GCA_041827905.1 Neisseria dentiae | reverse complement strand
TGCGTTTTCAAACCGTTTTTTAAACTTTTTTATGGCGGCTATCGTATTGAAAACAAGTGTTGTCCGTCAAGCGGTTTAACGGTTGGCAAAGCGGGATAGGGCGGCTTTATTGACTTGAATCAATGTAAAAAATTTTCAATGCCGGCCGCATGGTTGGCGCTGGAGCATCTGGCCGTCTGAAAAAATATTCCGATTGCCTTGCAGCCTTTTTCAGACGGCCCTGAAACAGAATCCGCCCGAGTGCAAATATGCTATAATTCCACGCTTTATATCTTTATATTCGCGAAGGTTTACATCAAATGATTTCTACCAACGGCATTACCATGCAGTTCGGCGCCAAGCCGCTGTTTGAAAACGTGTCTGTGAAATTTGGCGAAGGCAACCGCTACGGCCTGATCGGTGCCAACGGTTCGGGCAAATCTACTTTTATGAAAATCCTCGGTGGCGACTTGGAGCCGACCAGCGGCGAAGTGGCCATCGAAAGCGGTGTGCGTTTGGGCAAGCTGCGCCAAGACCAATTCGCCTACGAAGATATGCGTGTGCTCGACGTGGTGATGATGGGCCACACCGAAATGTGGGCGGCGATGACCGAACGCGATGCGATTTACGCCAACCTCGAGGCCACCGAAGACGACTACATGAAAGCGGCCGAGCTGGAAGCCAAGTTCGCCGAATACGACGGCTACACCGCCGAAGCGCGTGCCGCCGAGCTGTTAAGCGGCGTGGGTATTGAAGAAGCATTGCACAACGCCCAAATGAGCGAAGTCGCCCCTGGCTTCAAACTGCGCGTGTTGCTGGCGCAGGCGCTGTTTTCCAAACCCGACGTTTTGCTCTTGGACGAGCCGACCAACAACCTCGACATCAACACCATCCGCTGGCTCGAAGGCGTGCTCAACCAATACGATTCAACCATGATCATCATTTCGCACGACCGCCACTTTTTGAACGAAGTGTGCACCCATATGGCCGACGTTGACTACAACAGCATCACCATCTACCCGGGCAATTACGACGACTACATGCTGGCTTCGGCCCAATCGCGCGAGCGTGCCATGCGCGACAACGCCAAAGCCAAAGAGAAACTGCAAGAGCTGCAAGAATTCGTGGCGCGTTTCTCGGCCAACAAATCCAAAGCCCGCCAGGCCACCAGCCGTCTGAAGCAGGCCGACAAAATCAAATCCGAAATGGTGGAGGTGAAACCCTCAACCCGCCAAAACCCGTATATCCGCTTTGAAACCGACGAAAAATCCAAGCTGCACCGCCAGGCCGTGGAAGTGGAAGGTTTGGCCAAGCGCTTTGAAAACCCGTTGTTCAAAAACCTCGATTTTATTCTCGAAGCCGGCGAGCGCCTGGCGGTTATCGGCCCCAACGGTGCGGGTAAATCCACCTTGCTGAAACTGTTGGCCGGTGCGTTCGACAGCCAATATTCAGACGGCCTCACCGCCGATGCAGGCAGCATCAAATGGGCGGAGAAAGCCAATGTGGGCTATTACCCGCAAGACCACGAAAATGATTTCGACGTGGGGATGAACCTGACCGAGTGGATGCGCCAATGGGGGCAGGAAGGCGACGACGAACAGGTTGTCCGCGGCACACTCGGCCGTTTGCTGTTCGGCAGCAACGATGTGGTGAAACAGGTGCAGGTGCTCTCGGGCGGCGAAAAAGGCCGTATGCTCTACGGCAAGCTGATTCTGCTGAAACCCAACGTGCTGATTATGGACGAGCCGACCAACCATATGGACATGGAAAGCATCGAATCGCTGAACATGGCGCTGGAAAAATACAAAGGCACGCTGATTTTCGTGTCGCACGACCGCCAGTTCGTGTCTTCACTGGCCACCCAGATTATCGAGCTGGACGGCAAAGGCGGCTACGAACACTATCTGGGCGACTACGAAAGCTATCTGGAGAAAAAAGGCTTGGTGTAACGCCGGTGCCGAATATCCGCGCCAACCTTTCAAACACTTGCGCCATACCCGGGTCAAGCCCGGCTATGGCGTGAATGCTTTTCAAGCCGATACGGATTGCACAAAGGATAAAAGGCCGTCTGAAATATTTTCAGACGGCCTTTATGTTTTATACCGGCAAAACCGTTAAACCACGGCTTCTTCTTTCTGCTTCTGCGGTTTGGCCAAATTTTCACGGCTCAAGCCGAACATCAGCAGCAGCGGGCTGGCCACCAGCACCGAAGAGTAGATGCCGAACACGATGCCGATGGTTAAGGCCATGGCAAAGCCGTGCAGCGCGGCTCCGCCGAAAATCAGCATCGAAAGCACCATTGCTTCGGTAGAACCGTGGGTGATGATGGTGCGGCTCATGGTGGCGGTGATGGCATTGTCGATAATCTGCGGCACGGTTTTATTGCGCATATGCGGTTTGCGGAAGTTTTCGCGGATACGGTCGAACACCACCACCGATTCGTTTACCGAGTAGCCCAACACCGCGAGGATACCCGCCAGCACGGTTAGCGAGAATTCCCATTGGAAGAGGGCGAAACAGCCGAGAATAATGATCACGTCGTGCATATTCGCGATAATCGCCGAAACGGCAAAACGCCACTCGAAGCGCACGGAAAGATAAATGATGATGCCGACCACCACCATGCCCAACGCCAGCAGGCCGTTGGTTACCAACTCGTCGCCTACCTGCGGGCCGATAAATTCGACTTGGCGCAAGGTAACGTCGGGGCTGTCCTGTTTGAGCAGGTTCATCACGTTGTTGGACAACTGGGCCGAAGGCACGCCTTCTTTGTTGGGCAGGCGGATCATAATATGCCGGTTGGTGCCCAAGGCCTGCACCTGAACATCGCCCAGCTTGAGCGTGTCGAGCCGTTCGCGCATCTTGTTAACGTCGGCACCTTGCTGGTATTGCACTTCCATCACCGTGCCGCCGGTAAATTCAACCGAGAAGTTCAGGCCTTTGGTAACCAGAAAAAACACGGCAGCGATAAAGGTTACCAGCGAGATAAACGTTGTGAGCTTACCGTAGCTCATAAACGGAATGTCGCGTTTGATTTTGAATAATTCCATATTGCTTACTCCTTACCGGCCGTTTCGGTTTCGGGTTTCCACACCGAGCCGATAGAAATGCTTTGCAGTTTGCGGCGGCGGCCGTACCACAGGTTAACCAGCGCGCGCGATACCACCACCGACGAATACATCGACGTGAGAATGCCCAAACAGTGCACCACGGCGAAGCCGCGCACGGGGCCGGAGCCGAAAATCAGCAGGGCAATGCCGGCAATCAGCGAGGTGATGTTGGAATCGACGATGGTTGCCCAGGCATGCTGATAGCCGAGGTTGATGGCTTGCTGGGGCGGCACGCCTGCGCGCAATTCTTCGCGGATACGCTCGTTAATCAACACGTTGGAGTCGATCGCCATGCCCAGCGTTAACGCCAGCGCAGCGATGCCGGGCAACGTTAACGTGGCTTGCAGTGCCGACAGAATCGCAATCAAAAAGAGAATATTGGTGGTGAGCGCAATAGTGGAAAACACGCCTATCAGGCGGTAATACACCACCATAAACGCGGCAACCACCGCAAAGCCCCACAAAGTGGAGTTAAAGCCTTTGGAGATGTTTTCTTTACCCAAAGAAGGGCCGATGGTGCGCTCTTCCACGATTTCCATTGGTGCGGCCAGCGAGCCGGCGCGCAGCAGCAGCGAGGTGTCATTGGCTTCGGCGGTGCTCATGCTGCCGGAAATCTGTACACGGCCGCCAGTGATGGCGGAGCGGATAACGGGGGCGGTAACCACTTCGGCTTTGCCTTGGTCGATTAACACCATCGCCATGCGTTTGCCCACGTTTTGAGCGGTAAGGTCGGCAAAAATGTTGCCGCCGGTGCTATCGAGATTAATGTTGACGGCGGGTGCGCCCATTTCGTCGAAGCCGGGTTGGGCATCGTTGATGTTGTCGCCGGTCAGCTCAACCTGCTTGCTTACCAAAGTGGGCTGCGGCTGCTCGCCAGCGCTGTAAAGCAATTCGTAGCCAGCCGGCACGTTGCCTGCCAAGGCCGCCTGAACTTGGGCGGGATCGTCGGAAACCATACGCACTTCCAGCGTAGCGGTGCGGCCGATAATGTCTTTGGCTTTGGCGGTGTCCTGCACGCCGGGCAGCTGCACCACGATACGTTCCGCACCCGACTGCTGAATCACCGGCTCGGCCACGCCCAATTCGTTAACGCGGTTGTGCAGGGTGGTGATATTTTGTTTGAGTGCGTCGGTGCGCACTTTGTTGAGCACTTCCTGCGAAAGCGACAACACCAGGTTGTTGCCCTGCGGAGTCAGCGTGGCTTCGGGGAAATAATTGCGCAGCTGCGGCAATGCTTTCTGTAAATCAGCGCTGTCTTGAAACGGCACGATCAGGCTGTTTTCGGTTTGGCGCACGGTGCCGATGCGGATTTTCTGGCGGCGCAGTTCGCGGCGGATGTCGCCCGAATAACGCTCGAAAGTTTTCTGCATGGCGGCTTTCATGTCCACCTGCATGGTAAAGTGCACGCCGCCGCGCAAGTCCAAACCCAAAAACATCGGGTTGGCTTTGATTTTGGCCATCCATTCGGGGCTGTCGGCCAGGAGGTTGAGCGCGGTGATATAGCCTTCGCCCATGGTGTTTTCGATTACGTCGCGGGCTTTGAGCTGGGTTTCGGTGTCTTTAAAGCGCACTTTCAGCGAATTGTCGGCCACAAACATGCCGTCGGTTTGAATGTTGGCGGCTTTGAGTGCGGCGGCCACGCGCGCTTCGGTTTGGTCGTTGATGATGATGGATTGTCGGTTGGTGGATACCTGCACCGCCGGGGTTTCGCCGAACAGGTTGGGCAGGGTGTAGATGATGCCCAAAATGATCGTGGCGGCAATCAGCAGGTATTTCCAAAGCGGATAACGGTTCATGTTAAACCTTTATTTTATAAATACAAACAGCCGCAGCACGAATGCGGCGGCTTTTAAGGCGGCGGGCTTACTCGACTTTGCTGGCGATGGCGTTGCGTTCCACTTCAACTTCCACGCCGCGCGCGATTTCCACGGTGAAAAACTGCTCGCCCACTTTGTTGACCGTGCCTTTGAAGCCCGAAGCCAAAATCACTTTGTCGCCGCGTTTCAGCTCGGCAATCATCGCTTGGTGGGCTTTGAATTTCTTTTGCTGCGGGCGCATAATCAGAAAGTAGAACACCACCAGAATCAGCACCAGCGGGGCGAACTGCATCAGTATATTGGGTTGGGCGGCATCGGCGGCATAAGCAAAATCAATCATGTTGTCCATTCCTTGAATTGTTGGCGGGCGGCAAACCGTTTGGATTGCCGTCGGAAATAGGCTATTCTAAAGGGCAGGGCGGATTTTTCCAAGAAGTTTCCGTATGGATTAACCATAAATTGCTCAAAGGCCGTCTGAAAAACCACGCTGCGGCATTCGAAAACGGGAAACACGGCAATGAACATCATTAAATACATACGCACCAGGTTGCGCCGCCTGTTCGGCCGCAAGGCCAAAACGGCATGGATCAGCCATCCGCTGTTTTTACTGCACGAGCCGGGCACGAGCCATCCCGAGTCGCCGCAGCGGATAGCGGCTATTGAGGCGGAACTTGAAAAACAAGGCATTAAGGGCGTTATGCAGGCCGTGCAGGCGCCCGAAGTGGCCGACAAACAATTGGCTTTGGTTCATCCGCGCAAATATTTGCGTTTTTTAGAATCGGTGCAGCCGCCTGCCGGTAAAATCTACCGCCTCGACGACGACACGGTGATGAGCCACGAATCGCTGCACGCCGCCCGATATGCCGCCGGTGCGGTGGTGAAAGCCGTGGAAATGGTGATGAAGGGAGAAGCTTTCAACGTTTTTTGCGCTGTGCGCCCGCCCGGCCACCACGCCCAAACCGACAAAGCGGGCGGTTTCTGCCTGATCAACAATGTGGCCGTGGGCGCCATGCACGCCATCGCCAATTTCCGCCTGCAACGCATTGCGGTGATTGATTTCGACGTGCATCATGGCGACGGCACGGCGGAAATCTTTAAAAACGACCCGCGCATTTTATTTTTAAACAGCTTCGGCCAAGGGCTGTATCCGTTTCCCGAAACCGGCTCGGCACCGGCGCCAAACAGCGTTGATATTGCTTTCGCCCCGCACACCGGCAGCAGGGTGTTCCGCAAAACGGTGCGCGAGCAATGGCTGCCCCGTTTGCAGGCGTTCAAACCCGAGCTGGTGCTGCTGTCGGCGGGCTTTGATGCCCACAAACAAGATGAAACCGGCCATCTGAACCTGCATGAGGCTGATTTCGCCTGGCTGACCCACAAAATCATCCAGTCTGCCGAGAGCGCCAAAGGCCGCGTGGTATCGGTGCTTGAAGGCGGCTACACGCTGGAAAGCCTGGCTGCATCGGCAGCCGCGCATCTTTATGTTTTGGCGGGGCTGGGCAAACCCGAGTGTGCGGTTAAATACGACCGGCATTTGAAACGCGGTTCGAAAGAAAATCCGAAAGAGCAAAAGCAAAAATAAGTTTCAGACGGCCCGAGACCTTTGCAAAAAAGCCATCTGCGGCGCATTTCTGCGTTGTGCGCTGCTCGCTCGCTTGCCTATCTGCTTGATATGTCTGCGCTCGCTGCGCTGCTACGCCTTGAACTGCATCCACATTCAGCTTTTTTGCAAAGGTCTCGGCCTGCGAAACGTGCAGGCCGTCTGAAATGAATGTTTGGTTTTTCAGGATATTTTTCTTTGTTACACGGTATTGCATAACGTTATAACTTTCCGCTATATCTAAAGCTGTTCTGCTTATTTCCCTTTATCAGCATTTTTTGATAATGTGCCGCTTTGATTTTCAATATCAAAAAGGAAAAAATCATGGCACGTTTAACCGTACACACCGTCGAAACCGCTCCCGAAGCCGCCAAACCGCGCGTGGAAGCCGCACTGAAAAACAACGGCTTTCTGCCGAACTTAATCGGTGTTTTGGCCAATTCGCCCGAGGCGCTGGCGTTTTATCAGGAAGTGGGCAAACTCAACGCCGCCACCAGCCTGAGCGCTGGCGAAGTGGAGGTGGTGCAGATTATCGCCGCCAAAACCAACGAGTGCGGTTTCTGCGTGGCAGGCCACACCAAACTGGCTACCTTGAAAAAACTGCTTTCTGAACAAGCAATTGCCGCCAGCCGCGCGGTTGACCCCGCCGCGTTTGACGATGCCAAACTTTCTGCGCTGGCCGAGTTTACCGTGGCCGTGATGGCCAACAAAGGCGCGGTTTCCGATGCCGAGCTGCAAGCCTTTTTCGACGCGGGCTACAACCAGCAGCAGGCGGTGGAAGTGGTGTTGGGTGTGGCGCTGGCCACTCTATGCAACTACACCAACAATCTGGCCAAAACCGAAATCAATCCCGAATTGAAAGATTTCGCTTAAAAGGCAGGCACGATAGGCCGTCTGAAAAGTTTTCAAGGTTTTCAGACGGCCTATCCGCTTACCGTATTTCCATATCCTCTTTTTCGGAGAACCCCATGTCCCGCGAAACCCTGCTGCAAAACATCGCCGACCTCGTGCAAACCGACCTTGTTCCTTTGGTGGAAGACATCGACCGCAAAGGGCTTTACCCCGAAGATTTCCTGCGCAAAGCGGGCGGGTTGGGCGGCTTTGCCTGCGTGGGCAGCGAGGCCGAAGGCGGCAGCGGTTTGGGTTTGGGCGCGCAGATTGCCGTGTTGCGCGAAATCGGCAAGGCTTGCGGCGCCACCGCCTTTTCGGCATGGTGCCAAGCCGCCTGTGCCTGGTATCTGCACCAAACGCCCAATCAGGCGGTGAAACGCTACCTGCCCGACGTATTGAGCGGCAAAGTGCTGGCGGGAACGGGGATGTCAAACACCGTCAAACACTTGGCGGGCATTGAAGAGCATCTGCTTCAGGCGGTGGAAACCGAAGGCGGCTACACCGTCAACGGCATGCTGCCGTGGGTGTCCAACCTCGGCGAAGACCATATCTGGGCGAACACCGCGCAAACCGGCGGCGGTTATGTGATGTTTATCACCGGCGCCGCGCGCGAAGGCGTGTCGCTGATTGCCTGCCCCGAGTTCTGCGCACTGGAAGGCACGCGCACGTTTGCGATTAAGTTCGACAACGTTTTCGTGCCGCATGAAGACGTTTTGGCCGCGCCCGAACAGTTCGCCGACTTTATCAAAACCATCAAGGCGGGCTTTATCCTGCTGCAAATCGGCATCGGCGCGGGCATTATCGACGGCTGCCTGCACGAAATCGCGCTGGCCGACGTGGGCAGCGAAACCAATTATTTCTTAGACCACGGCCGCGACGAACTGCAAAAGCGCCATCAGGCCCTGTTGGCGAAAACCATGAAGCTGGCCGACGAAGCCTACCTCAATCAGGCCAATATGCTCGAAACCCTGCAAACCCGTGCCGACGCTTCGCAATTGTGCCTCGACGCATCGCAATCGGCCGCCCTGCACGCCGGTGCCAAAGGCTATTTGATGTCCAGCCCCGTGCAGCGCCGCCTGCGCGAAGCCATGTTCGTCGCCATCGTTACCCCTGCGTTGAAGCACCTGCGTAAAGAAATCAGCGATTTGGAATTTATGGGCGGCGACGAATTTTCGATTTAATGCCTTTTGAGGCCGTCTGAAAATCCGCCCAATTATTTTTCAGACGGCCTTTTCTCCGAACCGACACACCGCACACACCTTCAAAGAACAATCATGAACGCCGCACTTTCCGTTGACAACCTTTCCCTCGGCTACCAAGAGCAAGGCCGTCTGAAAACCATTCTGCAAGATTTTTCCCTCACCGTGGCGCAGGGCGAGCTGGTGAGCCTGCTCGGCCCCAGCGGTGTGGGCAAATCTTCGCTGCTGCGCGTGCTGGCGGGGCTGAACCGCCCGCTGCAAGGCGGCGTTTCGCTGTTGGGCGAAAACGTGGAAAAACCGCACCCGCGCGTAGGTTTCGTGTTTCAGACGGCCTCTTTGCTGCCGTGGCTTAACGTGCGCGACAATGTCGCTTTTGGCTTGGACTTCAAAAAACAGCCGCATATCGGCAAAGCCGAGCTGAAAAGCCGCGTGGAAGACGCGCTGGCCGAAGTGGGGCTGAGCCATGCGGCCGACCAGTTTCCGGCCGCGCTTTCCGGCGGCATGGCACAGCGCGTATCCCTTGCCCGCGCGCTGGCGCGCCAGCCGCAGGTGCTGCTGCTCGACGAACCGTTTTCCGCGCTCGACGAAGTGATCCGCGCGCAAATGCAGGATTTGCTGCGCGAAATCGTGAGCCGCCACCAAACCGCCGCCGTGATGGTAACGCACGACATCGACGAAGCCCTGCTGGTATCCGACCGCATTGTGCTGATCGGCCAAACCCCCGGCCGCATTCTCGGCACCTGGCAGCCTCAGCACGCTTTCCCGCGCCACGACAAACTGTGGGAGATGAACGCCATGCGCGGCGAGATTTTGCAGTCGCTGCATCACGCGCAGCAATACAGCATGCAGGCGAAAACGGTGGATTTTGTGATTTAAACGCCGCAAGGCCGTCTGAAAACGCACAAACCCGGTCAAACCGCAACCTGCTTTTTTCGAAGAACTCCCTATGCACACACGCCGCGATTTCCTCAAACTTTCCGCCTTATTCGGCGCTGCTGCCGCCCTGCCGTTGCTGCAGGCCTGCTCCAAACGCGCCGCTGCCGACCCCGACGCACCGCTTACCATCGGCTATCTGCCGATTCTCGACGCCACGCCGCTGTTGGTGGCGCACGGCACGGGGCTGTTCCGGCAAAACGGCGTGGAAACCGTGAAGCCCGTTTTGTTCCGCTCTTGGGCAAGCCTGGTGGAAGCGTTTTTAAGCGGGCAGGTGAATCTGATTCACGTGCTCTCGCCGATGAGCGTGTGGATGCGCTACGGCAGCCAAGCCCCCGTGCGCGCGCTGATGTGGAACCACACCTGCGGCTCGGCGCTGACCGTGCGCCCCGACATTCAAAGCGTGGGCGATTTGCAGGGGCAAACGGTGGCGATACCGTTTTGGTATTCGATACACAACGTGATTGTGCAGCAGATGATACGGCAGGCCGGTTTGCAGGTGGTGGAGAAAAACCCGCGGCAGGGGCAGGTGCGGTTAACGGTGATGCCGCCTTCGGATATGGTGCCGGGGCTGGCTTCCAAGCAGATTGCGGGCTTTATCGTGGCCGAGCCGTTTAATGCGCTGGCCGAAGCCAAAGGCGTGGGCAAGGTGCTGCGCTTTTCGGGCGATATTTGGAAAGACCACGCCTGCTGCCTTTCGATGATGCACGACCACGATATCCAAAACCGCCCCGAATGGGTGCAAAAGGTGATTGATTCGCTGGTGCAGGCCGCCGCATGGGCGAAAAACCACCGCATCGAAACCGCCAACCTGCTGGCCAAACAGGGCGTGCAGAAATACACCCCGCACGATGCGAAAGTGTTGCGCAGCGTGTTGCAGCCCGAGCCGGTGGCGTGGGGCAGATATGAGCGCGACGGCGCGGTCAGGCATCTTAACTGGCACCAGAAGCGCATCGATTTCCAACCTTACCCGTTTCAGTCGTATAGCGAAATGCTGGTTACGCTGTTGCAGCAAACCCATCTGGCGGGCGTGAACACGTTTTTGCAGGCGTTGAACCCCGCCGAAGCGGCGAAAGAGCTGTTTGACACGCGCTTTGTGGAAGCGGCGTTAAGGCCGTCTGAAATGATGCAGGCGTTCGGCTTGCAGGGTTTGGGTAGGGAAGAGGTTTTTGATATTTAAAATATTTAGAGATTTCAAACATTCTTAATATTATATTTGCGATTTAATTAGTTAATTTTTAAATTTTATTAAATATTTTAGAGCTCTAGGAAATTATATGCCTTCTTGTTTAACAGAATCTCAAATTGTTGAGTTATCAGATAGAATCTGCGCATCCTTAATATCACAAGCTGCACATGCCTTGGCGACATCATCATTAGATGAAATTGGAGAGATTACGTTAAGAGACAGTTTAATATTAGCCGTCTCTGCTTTTTCTTCTTCCATCAGATTAGCTGTGATACAGGACAGGGAATATACACCTGATGGATGGGAAGATTCTGCAATTGATTTAGCTATTCTTAGAAAAAATACTCAACAACGAGAAGAATTTATTGGGGGCGTTGAATTAAAGTGGTGGAGACGCTCAGATACGCAAAATGCAGCAAACCGCCGGCGTGATATTGTTAAAGATTTGATTAGAACAGCAACGTTATATAGTCAAGTAACAGATTTTGCTTTTATGGCTCTTCTTACTACAGATGTATCATGGGAAAAGACTATCGGCAAAAAAAGTCCTGACAGAAAAGTTATGGATAAACTAACCGCATCTGCCGTTGAAAAATGGAAAATTGAAGAAATTCAGCACACTCCATGTGTATCAAGTGCTATTAATTATTTAAAGCCTAAAGTTTCTATTCCTAATATTTTTCACACCAAGCTATTAAGTTCATTGGAACTTAAATTTGCTTCAGGACGGTCTGCTTCTGCAAAAATTTGGCTAGTGAAAAAACCTCAGAAGTCTTACTGGCTAAGTTAACCTGAACCTCAAGATGGATCAAGTCAACCTCAATATGAGTGCTGCTCAGCAATTCAACAAAATTAAAAAGATGATTTACAGCCTAACAAAGTGAAAAAAAAGGAAAACCATGAAGTCAAACAACTATCTGCTCGGTGGATTAGGGCTGCTGGCCTTGCTGGCCGTTTGGCAGGCCGGCGCAGTGCTGTTGGCGCAGAATATGCCGCTGGCCAACCTGCTCGCACCCGCGCCGGCGTTGGGCAATCTCGGCGTTCTGCTTTCAGACGGCCAGTTGTGGCCGCATATCTGGGCGAGTTTGCAGCGCGTGTTTGTGGGCTTATTTTTCGCGCTGTTAATCGGTGTGCCGGTGGGGTTTGCGTTGGGTTTGTCGCCCAAAACCGAGCAGGCCGCCAGCCCCGCTTTCCAGTTTCTGCGCATGATTTCGCCGCTTTCGTGGATGCCGGTGGTGGTGATGCTGTTCGGCATCGGCGATGCACCGATTTATTTCCTGCTCGCCTTTGCCGCCGTGTGGCCGATTATCCTCAACACCGCATCGGGCGTGAAAAACATCAACAAGCAATGGCTGGAGCTGGGGCGCTCGCTTTCGGCCACCAAGGGCGAAATGCTGTTTAAAATCATGCTGCCCGCAGTAACCGGCGATATTCTGAACGGCCTGCGGCTGGCCATCGGCATCGTGTGGGTGGTGCTGGTGCCGTGCGAAATGCTGGGCGTAAACGAAGGTTTGGGCTATTTTATTCTCGACACCCGCGACCGTTTGGCTTATTCGGAGCTGATGGCCGCCATCGTGTTAATCGGCTTAATCGGCTGGGCGCTCGACAGCGGCTCGCGCAAGCTGGGCAACTGGTGGAAGCACGGTTAACGGCACCCGCCGGCTTGATATCGATGAAAATACGGCGGCTTACCGGATTCAAGAATCCCGTTTGCGCAAAAAACATTTGATTTCTCGGATTTGCAACAGCAACAATACGGGCGTTCCAACAAAGCTTACAGGCCGTCTGAAAATACTTTCAGACGGCCTGTTTGTTATCGCTTCAAGGGTTTAAGCGTAGAACGCGTAAGCCCACAATGCAACGAGGAAGATACAGAGGATATTCAGCAGCAAACCCACGCGCATCATATCTTTTTGTTTTACCAAGCCTGTACCGAACACGATGGCGTTGGGCGGGGTG
>JBHALY010000264.1:0-4295 GCA_041827905.1 Neisseria dentiae | reverse complement strand
GTCTGAAAGTGTTTCAGACGGCTCGAGACCTTTGCAAAACCCCCATCTGCGGCGCATTTCTGCGTTGTGCGCTGCTCGCTCGCTTGCCTAACTCTATGTTATGTCTGCACTCGCTGCGCTGCTACGCCTTGAACTGCATCCACATCTGGGGGTTTTGCAAAGGTCTCGGCCTGTTAATATATTTCCGCCGTTTACGGTGCCAACAGCGCGGCGGGAATTTCGCACACGGGAATCGGGTTGACTTTGTGTTGCATGGCTTGGTGCAGGCGGGTGTAGATTTCGAGCACTTCGCGTTGGCGGCCGGTGAAATCTTCGGGGGTGTTCCAGCCGTAAACTTCCATGGCCCATTCCAGCTCGGGATAGGTGGCGCCCATCTGCTGTTCGTCGGTGCGGTCGGTGTCCCACAGGCCGTCGGTGGGCGGGGCAACTTGGATGGATTCCAGCACGTTGAGTGCGGCGGCCAGTTGGTAAACCTGGGTTTTCAGCAAACCGGCTATCGGGCTGATGTCCACGCCGCCGTCGCCGTATTTGGTGAAAAAGCCCACGCCGAAATCTTCTACTTTGTTGCCGGTGCCGGTAACGAGCAGGCCGTTGATTTGGCCGTAGTAGTAGAGCGTTACCATGCGCAGGCGCGAGCGGGCGTTGGCCAGAGCGAGCTGTTTGGCGGGGTAGTCGGCTTCGTTAACGTCAACCGTGGCGGCGAAGGTGTCGAAAGTGGGGGTGAGGTCGATGCTCATGCCCTGCACGTTGTCGGGAAAGCGTTTTTTCAAATCTTCGATATGTGCCTGCGCACGGCCGGCTTGGTCGGCCTTTTGGTGGATGGGCATTTCGAGCAGCAGGGTGGGCAGGCCGGTGCGGGCGGCCAAAACGGATACCACGGCGGAATCCACACCACCCGACACGCCGACAACGAAGCCTTTGGCGCGGGCGGTGGCGGCGTAATCTTTGAGCCAGCTGACAATATGGTCGATTACGGCTTGGGTTTGCATAGGGTATCCTTTCGGGCAGAAGCAGGTTAAAATAACGATAAATGTAATATATCGTTATTTTAATCTTTGTTAAAGTAAAGATTGTAATAAATGCGCGATATGCGGCCGGTATGGAAATAAAGCCACAGTTTGCCGATATATTGAGACAGACGGATATTGTATAAGTTTCAGACAGCATGGTTAATGTTTATTTTTGTTAATGTAAAATGAAAATCAAGGCCGTCTGAAAACGGAGATGCTTCCGTTTTCAGACGGCCTTTGCGATTTATGAAAAATAATTATTCAAAATGTTAGTTTGGATTCCTCGCGCTCTAAACGGAAGATCAGTTGATCCACTTGTTGTTCCGCTTTCCTACAGGATTTGGCCGCTTCGTTTAAACGCCCCATATTTAAAAAAGACAAAATATCCAAAGACGGATTGTAGATAAAGTCAACGGCTAAATCCATGAAATCGCTGACTTGTCTTAAGTTTTCCGAGGCATTTCCCAGTGCTTCGGCTAAGTCGTTCAGTGCCGATTGAGCTTCATGCAGGCTGTGGGAAGCAGATGATGTATTGAATGTTGAAAGGGCGGAAATTAGTTTGCTGCTGCTAAATGAATCCCACAATTCGGTTGATGACGCGCTGCCGCAGGATGAGGCGGCTGCGCGCAATTTACTTTTTGCCATCTGCGCCAGAAATAATAAATGATCAATTTCATGAGCATCCATGACCGGCTTCTCCAATCTTTCAATAGTGATTTAAAAAATGCCGAATAATTTTAAAGCGGTTGGCATACATTAATCAATGCCGGTAAAGCCGTGTAAGCATTGCACCGGTGCGGTTCGGTTTTTTACGGCACCACCTTGTAAAAACCATGCTTATCCCCATGTTCGGCTGCATTCGAATCATTACTCAGACGAGCTTGCAATCATGAATTTAGCAGACCATTTCTTGGTGGCCATGCCTTCGATGGACGATCCGTTTTTCGAGGGCAGCGTGGTTTATTTGTGCCAGCACGGCGAAGAGGGCGCGATGGGCATTGTGATCAACAAACCTTCGCCCGTTACCATGGATTTGATTTTTGCCGCCGCCGACAGCGCCATTCCTGAGCGCTTTCAAAACGAATGGGTGATGATGGGCGGCCCCGTTCAGATAGACCGCGGTTATGTGGTGCACACGCCGGTGGGCAACTGGCAGAACAGCTTGACAGTGAACGACAAGGTTGCGCTGACCACTTCGCGCGACATCATCGAAAACCTCGCCCAACCGGGCGCGGTTGAAAAAGCCGTGGTCAGCATCGGTTATTCGAGTTGGGAAGCCGGCCAGCTCGAGCGCGAGCTTTCGGAAAACGCATGGCTGACCGTGCCCGCCGACACGCATATTCTGTTTGATTTGCCGTATGGCGACCGCTATGAAGCGGCGTTTGCCAAAATCGGCGTGAACCCCGGCATGATGATGAGCGGAGCCGGTCATGCTTGAGGCACCGCGCGGCACCACGCTGGCATTCGATTTCGGCGAGGCGCGTATCGGTGTGGCCGAAGGCGATGCCGAAGTGGGCACGGCGCACCCGATTGCCACGGTAACGGGCGAAGGCAACGAGGCCAAGTTTGATGCCATCGCCAAACTGGTGCGCGAATGGCAGCCCCGGCAGCTGGTGGTCGGTCTGCCCGTTCATAGCGACGGCAGCGAGCACGAGCTGACCCGCTTGAGCCGCAAGTTCGGCCGCCGCCTGCACGGGCGTTTCAATCTGCCCGTGTATTGGGTGGACGAGCGGATGTCGTCGCTGTATGCCGAAAGCCTGCTGGCCGAGGCGCAGGTGTTCGGCAGAAAACAGAAAGCCGTGCTCGACCAAGTGGCCGCGCAGGCGATTTTGCAGGGTTTTTTCGAGGGCGGTGCGGCGGAGTTTTTCAACGGCAGGAAAGATTAACCGCATCAAAACCGGATAAGGCCGTCTGAAAACCGTTTCAGACGGCTTTGCTTGTTTGCACAACCCGAATGCGGCGGCGATGCAGACTACCGACACCTACACGCGCCTGCGGTGAAAAACATCTGCCCGCCCGTTTAAATTTGCTAAAATACGCCACCTGATTCTGTATAACGAAAGAACACACTCATGGCTTTAATGGATTCTTTACTCAATGCGGCCGCATCGGCCATCGGCGGCGCCGGCAACGGCCAGCAAAACACTGTTGTTCAAATGGTGCTGGACTTGGTGCAGCAAAGCGGCGGCGTGGGCAACCTGATCAACCAACTGCAACAGGGCGGTTTGGGCGGCGCGTTGGAAAGCTGGATTTCCACCGGCGGCAACCAAAGCGTGTCGGGCAGCGATTTGCAGTCTGCACTGGGCAGCGGCATGATCGAGCAGGTGGCCGCCAAGTTCGGCATGGACGGCCAACAGGCCGGCGATTTGCTGGCGCAATACCTGCCCAATCTGGTGGACAGCGCCACGCCCAACGGTTCAGCCCAAGATGCCGACGGCTTCGGGTTGGACGATATTGCGTCGCTGGTATTGAAAAACCTGGTGAAATAAACAGCCTGATATAGGGATAACAGAGGCCGTCTGTTTTCAGACGGCCTGATTGTTTTTGCCGTTTCTTGCCGATAAAAAATACATTAAAAAACACTCATCAGAAAGAACTGAGTTTCATGCCTCAAAACGATACTTCGCGCTGGCTCAGCGTGTTTGCGCTGGCGTTCGGCGCGTTTATTTTCAACACCACCGAGTTTATTCCGATCGCCTTGTTAAGCGATATCGGCCGCAGTTTCGCCGTGTCGCCCACCGAGGCGGGGATTATGATTACGGTGTATGCGTGGGTGGTGGCTTTGTTGTCGCTGCCGCTGATGCTGCTCACCCGCAATATGGAACGGCGCACGCTGCTGCTGGCGCTGTTCGGGCTGTTTGCCGCCGGCCATGTGCTGTCGTATTTCGCGTGGAATTTTCAAGTGCTGCTGGCCAGCCGCATCGGCATTGCGCTCACCCATGCGGTTTTTTGGTCGATAACGGCGGCTTTGGCGGTGCGGATTGCGCCGCAGGGCAAAGGCAATCAGGCTTTGAGCTTTCTCAGCATGGGCACGGTGTTGGCGATGGTGTTGGGGATTCCGCTCGGGCGCGTTATCGGCAATGCTTACGGCTGGCGGTTGAGCTTTTTGCTGATCGGTGCGGTGGCGGTGCTGACTGCTGCGGTGCTGGCGAAAAACCTGCCCAAACTGCCGAGCGTGAACAGCGGCTCGCTCGCCAGTTTGCCGCTGCTGTTCAAACGCGGCGGTTTGTTGCAGCTTTATGCGTTTACCGTGCTGATGATTACCGCGCATTTCACCGCATACAG
>JBHALY010000263.1:0-2543 GCA_041827905.1 Neisseria dentiae | reverse complement strand
CGGCATATGCGGCCATTTTTCGCGCACCTGCATAATCAGGCCGGGGTCGGCCATAATCAGCGCATCGGGCTTCATGGCGATTAAGGGTTCCATATCGGCCATAAAGGTTTTCAGCTTGGCATTGTGCGGCAGGGTGTTGACGGTTAAAAAGAATTTTTTGCCGCGCGCGTGCGCTTCGGCTATACCTTGCTCGAGCACGGGCAGTTTGGCGAATTCGTTGTTGCGGGCGCGCAGGGAATAGCGCGGGCTGCCGGCATAGACGGCGTCGGCACCGTAGTCGAAAGCCGCGCGCATACGTTCGAGGCCGCCGGCGGGAAGGAGCAATTCGGGTGATTTCATGATGTGTTTTGTTTTGAAAATAAATATATTTCAAACGTTTAGGCCGTCTGAAAAAAGAAACGGGAAAGGGTTGGAATTATCCGCTTTTTCGCAGGAGCGGTCAATTTGGGCGGCGGCCGGCGTTTTCAGACGGCCCGGGCCGGAAAGGTTTGCCGGTGCCGGCAATGCAGCGGTTCGGCCGTCTGAAATAAATCATCTCAACGAATGTGTTTTCTTGTAAAATAGCCCGCTTCACGCTGCGGCCGCACGCCGTTTTCTTTGATTCTTTTTCTGAAAAACCAGGCATGAATTTCCGTTTCGACATTATCTACGAATACCGCGAGATGTTTTTCTACGGCGCGCTGACCACGCTGGGGCTGACGGTGGCGGCCACTTTGGGCGGCACGGTTTTGGGCTTGTTCGGCGCGCTGGCGCGTTTGACCCGTTTTGAAAAAGGCAATCCGCTGCTGCGCGCGTTGGCGTGGCTGCTGCGCACCGTTTCGCTGGTGTATGTAACGCTGTTTCGCGGCACGCCTTTGTATGTGCAGATTTTCATTTGGTATTTCGTGTGGGCGGTGGCCTTAATCCACCCCACTAACGGCTGGCTGATCAGCGGTGATCTGGCGGTGGAGCTGCGCCGCAATTACGGCGCCCTGATTGCCGGCACGCTGGCGCTAACCGTGAATGCGGGCGCCTACATCACCGAAATTTTCCGCGCGGGCATCCAGTCTATCGACCGCGGCCAGATCGAAGCCGCGCGCTCGCTGGGGCTGACTTATCCGCAGGCCATGCGCTATGTGATTCTGCCGCAGGCGCTGCGCCGTATGTTGCCGCCCTTGGCCAACGAATTCATCACGCTGCTGAAAGACAGCTCGCTGCTCTCGGCGATTGCCGTTACCGAGCTGGCTTATGTGCAGGCCACCATTTCGGGGCGGTTTTCGATTTACGACACCCCGCTTTACACCGTGGCGCTGATTTATCTGGTGATGACCATGTGTTTGGGCTGGCTGTTTTCGTGGCTGGAAAAACGCTATAACACGGCAGGGCAGCGTTAGCATCAATAAAGGCCGTCTGAAAAGAAAATGTTTTCAGACGGCATTTTGTTTGGATTCGATTGATAGGGAAACAGTTTAGATATGAGAGCCGTTATCCAGAAAGTTACCCGCGCCGCCGTGGATGTGGTGGGCGGAAACGGGCGTGAAACCGCAGGAAGCATCGGGCACGGCTTTGTGGTGCTGCTCGGTGTGGGTCGTGGCGACACCGAAGCCGACGCCCGCTACATCGCCGATAAAACCGCCAACCTGCGCATTTTTGAAGACGGCGCAGGCAAGCTGAATCTGTCGCTGCAAGACACCGGCGGCGCGGTGTTGCTGGTGTCGCAGTTCACGCTTTACGCCGACGCCCGCAACGGCAGGCGGCCGTCGTTTTCGGAAGCCGCGCCGCCGGAGCAGGCCAACGCGCTCTACGAACAGGTTGCCGCCATACTGCGCGGACACGGCATCACGGTAGAAACCGGCCGCTTCCAAACCCATATGCAGGTGGATCTGTGCAACGACGGGCCGGTTACGCTGCTGTTAGATTCCCGAAAACAGTTTTAAAGTTTTCTTGCCGGTGACAAACTTGAAGGCCGTCTGAAAAATTTTCAGACGGCCTTGTTGTTGCCTTATAGGCATCAGTTGCCCAACAGGCTTTCGTCCAATGTCAAATCTTCGCTTTTGTTCACACCGACCTTGCGTTCGATGATGTTGCGGGCGATGCCTTGCGCCTCGGCCAGCGAGTGCATCTGATAAGTGCCACACTGGTATTCGTTCAGCTCGGGGATTTCGTTTTGGTTTTGCACGTTTAGCACATCCTGCATCGAAGCGAGCCAGGCATCGGCCACACGGGCTTCGTCGGGTGTGCCGATCAGGCTCATATAAAAGCCGGTGCGGCAGCCCATCGGCGAAATATCGATGATTTCCACATCGGCGCCGTTCAGGTGGTCGCGCATAAAGCCCGCAAACAGATGCTCCAGCGTGTGTATGCCTTTTTCGGGCAGAATTTCCTGATTCGGCACGCAAAAGCGCAAATCGTAAACGGTGATGTCGTCGCCTTTGGGCGTGCGCATGGTTTTGGCCACCCGCACCGCAGGCGCGTGCATACGGGTGTGGTCTACTTTGAAACTGTCGAGCAGCGGCATAATCGTTCCTTTGCAAAATTGTGGCAAAGCCGAATCATAGCATTTT
>JBHALY010000262.1:0-4741 GCA_041827905.1 Neisseria dentiae | reverse complement strand
TAGCCTTCGTCTTGAAGGATTTCCGAGAGCAGGTCGCGGATGCCGATTTCGTCGTCCACAATCAAAATATCACTACTACGCATAAGCTTCTACCAATCTGGGCAAGACTATTCTGACACACGCGCCGCCTTCCGCCGGATTATTCAGGCTGATGCGGCCGCCGTGTTCTTCGATGATTTTTTTCACTACGGGCAAACCCAGGCCGGTGCCGGTGGGTTTGTCGGTTACATAAGGTTCAAACGCGTGATGCAGCATTTCTTTGCTGAAACTTTTGCCGTTGTTGGTTACAGTGAGCACCACGTGTTTGTTGTCTTCCGCCGGCTGCGTGCAAACGCGGACGGCCGGCATGCTTTCTTCTTCGGCCGCTTCGGCCGCGTTTTTGAAAATATTGTGCAGCACCTGCCGCATGGCGGTGGTGTCGGCGGCAATGAAAAGGGCTATATTACTTAAATCGGCCGTGAATGTACACTTACTGCCTTCATATAAAAACAAAACTTCTTCAATAATTTGGTTCAAATCAAGCCGTTCGAGCTTGAGCGAGGGCGCGCGCGCGTAATTGCGGAAGGCTTCCACCATTTCTTTCAACGCCGCCACCTGCTTGATAATCGTGTCGGTGGAGCGCGTGAGAATTTGTGCGTCTTGTTCGCCGAGCTTATCATGCAATTTCCATGCCAATCTTTCGGCGGAAAGTTGGATAGGCGTGAGCGGGTTGCGGATTTCGTGCGCCAGGCGTTTGGCCACTTCGCCCCAAGCCGCTTCTTTCTGTGCCCGCACCAGCATGGTGATGTCGTCGAACACCATCACGATGCCGTTATCGTTGTCGTCGGGCAGAATGGTGGCCTTTGCCAGCAGAATCCGTGCCTCGTCGGGCGCGGCGTAACTAAGCTGTACGGCTTTATCCACCGGCGCAGTTTCCACGATGGAAGCGAACGTTTCCGCCAGCACGGCGTGCTGCGGCGACTGCTTCGCCCAGTCGTGCCAACTGGTGCCCGCCAAATCTTTCAATGAAACGCCGAGTATGTGCTCCGCACTTTCGTTATAGGCTTTCAGACGGCCTGTGTCGTCTATGGTTACCACACCCGTGGTCAAACTGGCCAGCACACATTCGAGATAATGGCGGGCGGCTTCCTGCTGCAAGCGGTTGCGCTCGCTCGCCTCTTGGGCAATGCTCAGCTGTTCGGTCATGTGGTTGAACAGGTGCGTGAGCCTGCCGAATTCGTCGTTGCGAAAAATAGGGCGTTTTTGCGAAAAATCACCCTGCGCCACTGCGCGTGCGCCTTCCGCCAGCGACAATACCGGCTCGACGAAACGGCGGGCAAAATACAGCGCCATCACCAAAGCCAGCATAATCGCCAGCAAGGTGGCTATCAGCAAGGTCACCAGAAAAAACGTTTGCAGGCCTTGCTTGGCATAAGTCAGTTCGGCATATTTGGCGCGCGCCGCTTCAATCAGCGTGGCGTCTTGCGCCACGTTTTCGGGAATGGGCTGACGGAAAAACAGCGCACTACTGTTGCCGTTGCCTGCATTCACCGCCAGCCAGCCTTGTGCATACAGCACACCGCCGAGATTTTCGACGCTGCGCGCCGAGCCGGACTTTTCCAACAAGTCGCGGGTTACGTTATCCAACACCGGCGCCGGCAGTTTGTTGGGGTTGCGCACCACATCAACCGCCTGCGTGCGCAGGTTGTAAACCGCAAGCTGGCTGAATTGCTGCGTATCGGGCGCTCCCGCCAATGCGCGGCTCAGGTTCCGCCCCAACGATGCGGCGCTGATCAAATCGATTTGCAGCGGGGTGGCATTGCGCACACTGTTATCCAAAGCCAGGTTCAATGCCGATTTGCTTAAGTTCAACCCGCGCTCGAGCGCATCGTGGGTATCGTTGCCGAACCATGAATTGATGCTGTTGGAAATAAACTGGGCCGACACACCGAACAGAAACAAACCCGGCAACACGGCCACCAGCGTAAACATACCGGCCAGGCGGCGGGCGATTTGCGAGCCGAACACGCCGCTTTTCACATCGCGCATCAGCAGGCGGATATAGCGCACCAACACCGCCAGCAACACGGCCACCAGCACGCTGCTGGCGGCGATAATCCACCAGAAATAGTCGCCTAAAATGCTGTTGTTATCGGTGGCCAGCGTGAGGATATAGAGTGAAATGAATGCAAGCACGCCGGCAATAAAAAGAAAATACCGCATGGTTTATTCCTGCGAGATATTGAGTGACTGCCAGCCCGAGTCGAGCTGCCAGCTTTTCGACGTGAGTGCATTGATTTGGAACGGTTTGGGCAGCTGCGACGTGCTCAACGCCAAACGGATTTCGGCTTTGGTTTCGCTCGCCTGCACGCCACTGAGGGCTCCGCTGCCCAGCACCCGCCAGTTGGCCACCGCGCCTACGCCGCGCAGGGCGGTTTCCAAGCTGTTGTATTCGGTGGAAAACGTGCCGACGGCAACGCGGTAACGGTTGGTTAGCGGATGGTAGGAGAGTTTGTATTGGATCGAGCTGTCGCTGCCCACCAGCTGGCCGAGCTTGAAGCGGTAGGCCGCTATCGTGGGGGCGGAAAGCTGGTAGTTTAGGGTAAATGTGAGCGGCACGCCTTGGTTGAGCGCCTGCTTGAGCTGGTCGGGCAAATCGGTTTTGAAGCGGCTGCTCACCAGCATCTGCCCCGACGATGTGAGTGTGGCCTGCATACGGGTCGCGCTGATGCCTTCTGCGGCCGTCTGAAAAGACACGGCCAGCAGAACGGTCAGCAACAGTAGTTTACTGTTTTTGAATAAGCGCGTAATAAAAGCCATCTTGCTGTTTGTTGGGTAAAAGCACACGCGACTGCACGCATTCGGCATCGGCGTGGCGGTTGAGGAATTTTTGCAGCTGCTGTTCGTTTTCTTCAACGAAAACCGAACAGGTGGCCAAAAGCATCCTGCCGTTTTTCGTCAGGGTCTGCCACAGCGCGTCGAGCAGCTTTTCCTGCTGGCGCGCGGTTTTGGCGGCATCGCCGGGGCGGCGCAGCCATTTGATGTCGGGGTTGCGCCGCACCACGCCGGAAGCGGTGCAGGGAACGTCGGCCAATATGGCGTCGAAAGGTCGGCCGTCATACCATGCGTTTAAATCCTGCGCGTCGGCGCATTTTAAAGAGGCCGTCTGAAAACCCAGCCTGCTCAGATTATCCGCCACTCTTTTCAGACGGCCTGCATCTATATCCAAAGCGGTAACTTCGCAATCGGCCAGTTCCAATATGTGGCCGGTTTTGCCGCCGGGCGCGGCGCAGGCATCCAAAATGCGTTCGCCGTGCTGCGGGTTCAAAATATAGGCCGCCTGCTGGGCGCCGAAATCCTGCACCGACACGAGGCCGTCTGAAAAACCGGGCAGGCGGGCAACCGGCACGGCTTCCTCAAGCATCACGGCGTAATCGTCCAACACTTTTCCCGTCGTGCCCGCCTGCGCCAGCGCAGCCACATAATCTTCGGCATTGCTGCGGCGGCGGTTGACGCGCAAAACCATCGGCGGATGCAGCTGCCAGGCGGCAGCCATATTGTGCCAATGCTTGGGATAGTGGTTTTGCAGATACCGTATCCACCACTCGGGCAGGTTGTATTTCGCCACATCGTTGTGTTTGCAGGCTGCCGCCAGTTTGTCGCGTTCGCGCAAAAAACGGCGCAAGATGGCGTTGGCGAAAGAACGGTATTGCCCTTTGCCGATTTTGGCGATTTCTTCCACCGCTTCGTTTACCACGGCATGAGGGGCGTTGCGGGTGTAGTGGAGCTGGTAGAGCGCCGCCAGCAGCAGGCTTTCGAGCTGCGGATTGGTAATCGGTTTGGCGAGCATTTTGCCGAGCATAAACTTCAGGCTGCCGTTATGGCGCTGGCAGCCGTAGGCGATGTCTTGCAAAGCGCCGCTTTCCTGCGGGCTCAAATCGGGATGGCCGGCGCGGATGGCGGCCAACACGTCTTGCAGGTTCTGCCCTGCCGCCACCGCCGCTATGCTTTGGGCGGCAAGTTTCTGCGCCAAGGCCATGCTCACAGCTTCTCTCCTGCCGCTATGCGGTTGCCGGCGGCAAAAGCGGCGATATTCATACGCTTGCTGCCTGCGGGCTGCAATTCGGTAATTTTCAAAGCCTGCTCGCCGCAGGCCACAATCAGGCCGTCTGAACCGCAATGCAGCACTTCGCCCGCTTCGCCGCTCTGCACCACTGTTTCGGCCCGCCAGATTTTCAGGGGTTTGCCCTGATATTCGGTCCAAGCGCCGGGCACGGGATTAAAAGCACGGATTTTGCGCTCGACCGCCGCGGCCGCTTCGCTCCAAACGATTTTGGCTTCTTCTTTGCTCAATTTCTGTGCATACGTTACACCGTTTTCAGGCTGGGGTATGCTTTTCAGACGGCCTTCCTGCTGCAAACGTTGTAAATCAGCCACAACTGCCCGCGCACCGATTTCGGCCAAAGCGTCGTGCACGTTTTGGGCGGTGTCTGCCGTTTTGATGGCGTAGCGGTGCTCGCTGACCACATTGCCGGTGTCCAAACCCGCGTCCATCTGCATGATGCACACGCCGGTTTCGGTATCGCCTGCTTCTATCGCACGCTGTATCGGCGCAGCACCGCGCCAGCGCGGCAGCAGCGAAGCGTGGATATTCAAACAGCCGTGCTGCGGAATATCGAGCACGGCCTGCGGCAGAATCAGGCCGTAGGCGGCCACCACCATCACATCGGCGTGTTGTTTGCGCAACAGTTCCTGCGCCTCT